>CAZADO010000206.1:0-5135 GCA_964483885.1 uncultured Alphaproteobacteria bacterium
CCGATTCGCATACGCCGACGGCGGGCGGTATGGGGATGCTTGCGATTGGCGTTGGTGGTCTGGATGTCGCGCTTGCGATTGCCGGTGAATCGTTTTTCCTGCGAATGCCGAAAGTTATGGGCGTTAAACTCACCGGCAAACTTCCGGATTGGGTGACTGCGCGCGATGTGATTTTGGAAATGCTCCGGCGACACACGGTGAAAGGCGGCGTCGGAAAAGTTGTCGAATACTACGGCCCGGGATTGCAGTCTCTCTTGGCGCAGGATCGCTCGACCATCACGAATATGGGCGCGGAACTCGGTGCGACGACATCGGTCTTTCCGTCCGACGATATTACACGCCGATATTTGCGCAGTCAAAACCGAGAAGATCATTGGGTGGAATTGGTCGCGGATTCGGATGCGACGTATGATGAGCATGACGAAATCGATTTGTCGAAATTGGAACCGCTGATTGCATGTCCCAGTTCGCCGGATAATGTGAAGACGGTGCGAGAAGTCGCGGGCACACCGGTGCAGCAGGTTTTAGTGGGTTCCGGTATGAACTCATCATTCGTGGATTTGATGAACGTCGCTGAAATCTGTAAACGCTTCAAGGCGGAACGGCATGTCGATTTCCAAATTAATCCGGGTTCGAAACAGGTGCTGGAAAATCTCGCGGCGAAGGACGGAGTGATTCCGCTCTTAGCAGCGGGCGCTCGCATTCAGCAAAGCGGCTGTTTGGGATGTATCGGAATGGGTCAGGCTCCGGGAACCGGCTGGGTCAGTCTGCGCACTTTCCCGCGCAATTTCCCCGGCAGGTCGGGCACGAAAGGCGATGAAGTTTATCTGTGCAGTCCGGTTGTTGCCGCAGCAGCAGCGGTTCGCGGAGAAATCACAGATCCGCGCGAACTCGGAAAATTCCCGAATGTACAGCCGCTGGAAAAAGAAATCGTGGATGAGTCCATGATTGTGTTTCCCATGGACGGGAAAAATGTCAAACTGAAAAAGGGTCCGAACATCGTCACGCTGCCGGAATTGGAACCGCTGCCGGATACGCTGAAAGCTCCTGTGCTGCTCAAAGTCGGCGATAATATCACGACGGATCACATTATGCCTGCCGGTGCGGCGATTCTTCCGCTGCGCTCGAATATTCCCGCGATTGCCGAATATGTCTATGTCAACGTCGATGAAACTTTCCCCAAGCGTGCGAAAGAAGCGGGCACGAGTATTATTATCGGCGGCGACAATTACGGGCAGGGTTCATCACGCGAACACGCCGCACTCGCTCCGCGTTTTTTGGGAGTGCGCGCCGTGATTACGAAACTGTTTGCGCGCATTCACCGGGCGAATCTTGCGAACTTTGGGATTCTACCGTTGACGTTTAAGAATCCGGCAGACTATGACGCTGTCGAGCAAGGTGATGTTCTTGAACTGAAAAACTTGCGCGCGTTGTCGGCTGAGAACCGCAACTTTATTGTGCGCAACGTAACGAAAGGCAAAGATATTCCTGTCGAACACACCCTGAGCGAACGCGATGTGCAGATGATTCTCGCCGGTTCGCAAATCAACATCATCCGCGATAGGCGGAAGAAGTAGTAATTTGTTTTGAACTGAAGTTGGTGTCATGCTGAGCCGGGCACGTGAGACATTCGCGGGGAGGGAGTTTAGCTGGTGATTCATTCCGCTCCCTCGCCCCCCGTCCACAGAACGGGAGAAGATTAAAATAGCCGCTTCGGTGATAAAATCTATTTAAAGAGAAATCAATGGCAAAAATCACGATAGTAGCTTTCATTATTTTTATGCTGGCTATTGTGATGACGATGACCGGGCGCGGTGGCGGGAATTTCTATGTTTTGACCTTTGTACTGGCCGGTGTTCCGATGCATGAAGCCGCCACGACAGGCCAGTTTTTACTTTTCACCACCGCACTCGCCGCATCTCTGATTTTTCACAAGCACAAAGTGCTCTCAATACCGTTGGCGTTGTTTATTGGCTTGATAATGGTCGGTGTGGCTTTTGCCGGTGGATTCCTGGCGTATCTTTTCGCGGGTGTTACCCTAAAAATCATATTCTCGATTTTGTTAATTATCGCCGGCATCGTCATGCTTTTTCCTGTCAAAGAACGCGCCAAACAAATACGGCACCGCGTCGGATTTTGGCATCTACAAGCTGGCTATGATGTCTATGTTATCAACCTCTGGCTTGTTGTTCCAATTATCTTGGCGACCGGTTTCTTCACGGGAATGGTCGGAGTTTCCGGGGGTTCATTTTTGGTTCCGCTGATAGTGCTTGCCTGCGGAGTGCCGATGCGAGTTGCGGTCGGAACGACTTCCGCATTAGTCGCAGCGACGGCGTTTTCGGGTTTTTTGGGTCATGCTCTTCAGGGAAGTTTCAATCCATATTACGCTATACCGATTGCTGTTGTAACGATTATCGGTGGAATCCTTGGAGGGAATATTGCTATGAAGACAAAGCCAAGTTACCTGAAAACACTCTTCGCACTCACCACCCTTGCCGCGGCAATCCTAATGATTCTTAATGCTATCATAACAAGCAATAGAGTGGGTTGACATCTAACGCTGGACACGCCAGTAAAAAAGATAGGGAGCGACTGCAAAACAACGATGAACTTTAGGTGGATTTTTAGGATAACTCCAAGCGAGTGCCCTCTTGGGACAAATGAAAAACGAATTCTCTTCCATCGTCACACATAATGATTTCGACGGAATCGCTTCGGCGGCGATATGTTCGTGGGCGTTCGATATCGAGGATATTCGTTTCGCCGGGCCGATGACGATTACGCGCGCGGAGATTTCCATCACCAAGTCGGATATCGTGTGCGATTTGCCGTACCCGCTCGAATGCGGCCTATGGTTCGATCATCATACGGGCAATCTCGACGAACTTAAGCTGCGCGGGATTGACCCGGCGACGATACCGGGACGGTTTGCGCCGGAACCTTCGTGCGCACGTGTTGTCTTCGATTACTTTTCGCAGGAAGAAGAGCTACCGGAAGATTTTGTGAAGCTTGCCGATGAAGCGGATATTATCGACGCGTTTGCATTTAAGAGCTTGGATGACTGGCGCAGAGAAACAGCGGCTAAACGTATCGACAGCGCGATAAAAGCTTCGTCGGAATCGCCGCGTGAGCAGCGCGAGTTCATGCGCGAACTGGTTTTTCTTCTGCGCGACGTGTCTTTGGAAGAAGCGTCTGAACAACCAACCGTCATAGAGCGCGCTGAACGTTTTCGCAAACAGGAAGCGGACATGCTGGATGTTATGCAGAAGTATGCCCGCTTTCTGTCCGATGATGATTCGAAGGAACTCGTTATCATTGACCTTGTGAAAACCACTCGACCGGCGCGTGTGGATAAAAAGCTCGCGGGATTGCTTTTTCCTGACGCGAAAGGTTACGTGGAAATCAAGCCGGTTTTTCGGCAGAGATTGAAAACGCACGATATCGCGGTTTCGATGTCGCTCGCGTTGTCCATGCAAAAAGAAACCCACGCCAAAGACGTGGGTGAAATCATGCGACTGCTGAATATCGGCGATGGTCACGCAGGCGCGGCGGCGGGTGTTCGCCGATGTGAAACTGCGTTCGAATCACGCCGTGCGCACGAAGAAATCCTAAACGAAATTTTGCGTATTTGGAGGGAGCAAGTATAAAAGCAAAAACGCCATTGCGGGTGAAGACACCCACAACGGCGTAACGAACCGTATGTAGAAACCGACATCCGTTCACATCGAATAAGCGCCGTTGTAGGTCTCCAGACCTGCAATGGCGTTTCTATTTTCCAGCGGCGGCTTCCTGAAGAGCAGCGTGGTAAGAACTTCGGACAAGAGGTCCCGATTCGACATGCCGGAAACCTAAATCGAGTCCAATGGTGCGGTATTCATGAAATGTTTGCGGAGGAATGAACTCGATGACGGGAACGCAAGCAGGTGTCGGTTGAAGATATTGACCGATGGTGAGAAGCTCGCAGTCGGTTTCTCGCAAATCGCGCATCGTTTGAATGACTTCTTCGTATGTTTCACCCAGTCCGACCATCAATCCAGATTTGGTTCGCATTCCCATGGAGCGCGCGCGAGCCAAAAGCTGAAGCGAGCGTCCGTATTTCGCTTGGGGACGAACCGCCGCATAAAGACGCTGAACGGTTTCGATATTGTGATTCAAAATATCCGGCGCGGCATCGCACACCACGCGCAGTGCGTCTTCCCCACCCTGAAAATCAGGGATAAGGACTTCGACTTTGCAGTCGGGCACAAATGCTCGAATTTCATGTATCACATCCGCGAACAACTGCGCGCCGCCATCTGGTAAATCATCCCGCGTGACTGATGTAACCACGACATATTTAAGGTCGAGTTTTTTGACAGCTTCGGCGACATGTTTCGGTTCGTTTAAATCCAACGGTTCCGGTGCGCCACTTTTTACGGCACAAAAACGGCATGACCTCGTGCAGACGTCCCCCAAAATCATGAATGTCGCCGTGCCACTTTCCCAGCACTGACCGACATTCGGACATCGCGCGCTTTGACAAACCGTGTGTAGCCGGTAATCATTAACCAGCCGCTGTACTTGAGCAAAACGGCCGTGTCCGGGCAGGCGCACTTTCAGCCAATCCGGTTTCCGTCGTTCGCGGGATTTTTTATCGGATATTTCCGGCAGTGTCACGAACCGGTTCCTCGATGCTTCTCAATTTCTTTAAAAAACGTTTCACGTGGGCGAGCTGCCATTGCGGTGTTGAAGCGCTGCCTGAAACACCGACCGTGTCTTCCGAGCGAAACCATGTCCTATCAATATCATTCTCGCTGGTTATTAAATAGGATCGCGGATTCGCGTGACGACAAACTTCATAGAGACTCTTCGTATTCGAACTCCTCGTTCCGCCGACAAAAATAAGTACATCCACTTCTGTAGCGAAGTGTCGCAAATCTTTATCGCGCCCCACCACGAACCGGCATAGTGTGTTTTCCACGACCACATCGCGACAATGTTCCTTCACCCATCCCACACGTTCGCCGAACCAATCCGCGCTGATGGTTGTCTGCGCCAGTACGAACGTTTTGCGCTCCGTTTGAAGTTTTTGAACATCATTGCGCTCAAAAACTACCTGCGCAGCTCCGTTGCAATGACCGATGATTCCTTTTGTT
>CAZADO010000207.1:0-3670 GCA_964483885.1 uncultured Alphaproteobacteria bacterium
AAACCATGCTTGTGCTCTGCACCAGCGTATATTCCACGGCAGGACGATAATTGTGTTTCGTTACGGTTACGAAGAGCGATTCGGCGGAAGTTGTCTCGAAATTGAGTATCACCTCACCGCTCGCATTCGTCCAGTCTCCCATGAAAACTTCGCTGCCCTTGACCAGATTCACATAAGCACCTTCAATTGGCTGTGCACTTGCGCCTGTCACCGTAAGTGTCATACTGTTCGTTCCGATAGGAGCTGTGCTCGGATTATCCACGTAGAGCTGCTCCGGAGTATCGGTAAAAACATCGACCGCTGGATCCCCAAGGAGCGCCGAGATGCCGCAGAAAAAGGCAGCGTAGGTGGAATCATCCGGATAACTCAACCGAAGTTCGGCACAGGCTCTGACCATAGAGCCTCCCATCGTATGAATACCTTCTCGGAGGATGCCTTGCATGGCACCGCCCACAACGCAGTTATTAAAACGAGTGCGCGTGTCAATCGTTGACATTCCAACAACACCAATACCACCAATCGGTGACGCAACGCTGCCGCCGCGCAAAAGAGATTCACAGATCGATGTGCCATCATAATCATTCGTGGAGCATGTAAGAATCACCATGTAGGGCAAGCGTCGCACATTGGTGAGACTACTCACATCTGAGGAATAGAAATCCTCCATTCCCAAGTACCCACGATAACAATAGAGAGATATTCCGGAGTTAATGCTGCTGATCATCTTCGCCGCAGTTACGGACTCATTGGGGAAGTAAACCGTATCAATACTGGAATTGGTATAACCAACATCCAGCATCCGTTCATGAACCCAGCGCATCGTATAAACCGGCGAAATACCTGAACCAGTGCCACCGGCAAATAAACCTCCGCCTTTATACCAACTGGGATTGCCGCCTCCGAACGGCGAAGACGGATTGCGTTCGTACTGAATGGTTTTATTGACAATGACAGCCAAATCGCTCGTGGATGAGATTGACAATCGACCAATGGCAACATCCGGCAGCAAATCGGTGCCATCAAGGCGAGTATAATCATAATCGCCGGGACCCGTTGTACCATACCAGTAGCCGGTGTAGTAATAGGCCGGAACGACGTAACTGCCAGCTGCATCCCCAACAAGACAGACGAATTCCAGTGGCGGATCTGCGCTGTTGTAGCGACCCTGAATATAGCTCTTGATATTCGTCGTTGTCATCGAGCCAATCTGAGTGGGGCCGGCGACCTCTACCGTAAAGCCTTTCCGCTCACGCCACGTCACCAAATCTTCAATCCCGTCCTCAACCGTCGAATTATTCGCGACGATATACAGCAGTGTTCCTCGAACGATTTCAGCATCTAAGAGTACATCCTCCCAATTCGGAACGACCGCCTTCAAAATCCCTGCCGTCGTTTCCGTTATCGGACGGTTGTAGCTTATCGGTGAACCGGTTTCATGAACCAGAATCTCGGCATTCTGTAGTACCATGATTTTTCGCTGCACCGGATTGTATTTCGCGGCACGCACTTGAACAATCGCCAACGAAACACCGCCCATAATTTGGCGCGGCGTCACCGTGAAGGACGCTTCGGGCAGATAATCATCGCGCTGAGTGTAAACTGTGGCAAGCTCAGATTCCATATCGGGAGCCAGCTCATAGGTGCCGTCCAATTCCACCCAGTTTTCGCTGATAATCTAAAGCTCCGGATTGCCGTTCATGCGCAGCGCAATCATGCGCGAAACCACCGGCAATTCAGCTTCACCTTCATCGCCTGCCATCATTTCCATTGGCAGACTAAGCCGGTCAAACATGCTGCCTTCCTGAGAAAAGGTTTCATGTGTTAAGCCGGGAACCGAAATGTCCATCTGCCAGACATCGGTCGTTGTGCTCTGGATATTAATCATGGGCACCTGATCAGCGATGGGTGAGTTTACTCCGATCCAGGCTCCGAAGGCCAAGTTCGAAAATCCTATCAGAAGCAAAGCCAAGAACAACATTCTCGTTTTCATCTACAAACCTCCATTTATTTGCATAAAGTGCGTCGCTGAATCAAATTGAAAAACTACTGAGCAAATTCTCGCCCAAAATGGACAAAATAAGACATTTTCACGTATGCTGATGAACTGTTGATTCAGCAACTACCTTAATTTTATAAAATACCGATTTATCTTCAATTATTCAATGGGAAAAAGGTGCTTGTCTATTTTTCTGGCTCTACCCAAGCCGATTTTTAACACGCCTTTATAAGACAGAATGTCAAGCAGATTATCCAGCACAAAGCACATTAGCCCTCTCGCCTCTCAAGTTCTTTGGCTACAAGTCTCCTTTTCTTCGAAAACTTTATACGAGCAAATTCCTCGCCACGCTTTATTCTTTAAAAGAAGCTGGGTCAGCAATGATACATCCGGAATCGTTATAACGGCGCACTTGTATTCTCCTAATATCTCTTCGGAGATCCAATCACCTTCCCCAGATTATACTGATTCCTTTCACCGACCACGCGAGTGATGCCTCATTCTGCCCGTCTCTAAAATGGGTGAATCCAAACCGCGTCGAACAGAACTATCCAGCCAATTGTGCAGCTTGCCAGTCGCGCTGTTCACAAGTCCGTGAACGCTGGTCAGGATGGATAACCCTATTCTATAGAATAAACAAATAGTTAGAGTTTGTCCGTTTGAAATAATAGTTTGGCAGAACAACGATGAAGGGTTGACAAATCGTTTTTTTAATTGTATATTGTGACTGCGTGGTCATTATTTGACCCAGCGGTCTTTTTTTTGACCAAACAGTCATCCAAGAGAATAGCCATGACCAATCCGGAATTGTCAAACAAGCCCAGTCGAAAAGAGCTGGAAAAACAACAGCGAAGGCTCGATATTCTGATGGCCGCAAAAACACTGTTTGTGCAAAAAGGGTATCACAATACCACCCTGGAAGAGGTTGCACAATTGGCGGAATTCGGCAAGGGCACCATCTACAATTATTTCCGAAACAAAGAGGATTTGTTCTATGCGATCCTCGAACACTATACCGCGGAAGTTTTGGAAATCACCAAGCGCGCGCTTCAGGATACTCAAGGGACGCTGAAGGACAAACTGCGGGCATTCGCTTTGAGCACCGTTCAGTACGGGCGGGCGAATGAGGATGTGTTTCATTTGCTGATGCGCGAAGTGAATCAGCCGAATTCGGTGTTTTTCGCACATCGTCTGAAATTGGTGGGACAAGTAATTCGGAAGGTGTGGGAACAGCTTGCGCATCTCTTCCAAGAAGAAATGCGTTTAGGAAGAATGCGTACCTTTGATGCGATGAATCTGGCTGCGCTATTGGATGCAATGATCCGCATGTACGTTGTTGCTACCCATAGTAGTTTTAGGTTGCTTGAGCCGGTGGCTCCGGAGACTTCTGTGGATATGGTGTTGGATGTTTTTTTTAACGGAATCAGCGAACCGAAGGATAAAGGTTAATTCCTCATGAGCGTAGATCGTCACGCCCGGCAAATAGTGTTGGACATTCTTCTCGGCGTGCTTTTTGTCTTTACTGCGACGGCTTGCGTTGCGGGTAGTGTTACGATTACCTGATTGCACAGGCGGAATGGCAATATTATGTCGGCAAGCTGAACTGAACAAAGCCTTCGCTTACCGATTACCACAGGTTCGATTAAAGGAATAACGTTTCAATGACGTCTAAAA
>CAZADO010000208.1:0-3886 GCA_964483885.1 uncultured Alphaproteobacteria bacterium
ACACGTAGCCAAGGCACTCCAGAGAATGCTTTGCGCGGTGCCACTCGAATATCTTCAGAATTTTCGTGCAGATTTCATCCTCCGTAAACCACATTCCTCTAATACGAGCTACGGTTGTAATGAAATGGATACTGCCTTCGAAAGAAAGACGTGTGTGGCGTCGGCGCATCTTGCATTCCGGCCGGGTTATTGCCTACGACGATGAATAATTTAAAAACAGAAACCTTGATTTGACTCCAAAGCAAATCGCAACTGAGTGCATGAACCCGGCTCGGCGAAACTCTTGACGGCGCATTGCATTCCGGCCGGGTTATCTGTTGACTGTAATGGATGATTTAGCGACTGAGGCCCTGATTTAACTCCTGAGTAAATAACAGCGGACTGCATGAACCCGGCTCGGCGAGATTCGTGGCTCGGCGAGTCATTCTTTAGTCAATTTTCCTTTCTAAAATACTAACAACAAGATTGATGGAGGTGCCGCTGGGGACTTCGGTGCCGGAGCTGATGGATTGGGCGATGACGATTCCGGCGTCTATATTGGGAATCGCCTTTTGCGTTACCATGCCCAGCACAAGACCCGCTTCGCGGATACGTTTGCGCGCTTCATGCAGGGTTTGACCGACGAGTTCCGGCACGGTAAACGCTTCAGGTTGCGGCCCCATCGAAATCGTCAGCGTGATAGTATCGTTTTTTGCGACCGTGCTGTCCGGTGGCGGAAATTGCGCGATGATTCGTTCCAAAGGCGTCGTGTCCGAGAAAACATAAAAGATAAATTCGCGCGGGCAGACCAATCCCAATGACACGCACCGCCACTGCGCGTCGCGGCCATCGAGACCAATCAGATTCGGCATTTTAATCACCGGTTGGGGCGCTGCGGGAATCACGCGAACGCGGCGGCCTGCTTTGCAAAACGACCCGGCATTCGGAAGCTGTTCCAGAATGGTTCCTTCGGGAGTATTCGGCGAGAATTTTTCGTCTTCGACAACAAGCACCAAGCGATGAACAGTGGCAAGCGATTCGGCTTCCGTTAGAGAGAGGTTGATGAAATCAGGAACTTTGAATTCACGCCCTTGCCGGGTGTAAAGAGGCAGGATAACTTTGTCGAGAGAAAAATAAAAAAGGACCAAAGCACAAAGGCCCAAAAGAATGGCGTACAGCCAGCGTTTATTTATTCGCCAGCGATTTTTTCTTTTTTTCATGCGGTTCCAGAGGTGAGTTTCATTCGGGCGGCATAAGCACCGTCAGTTCCGTGGCGGTGTGTCCATGTTTGCATGTCTTCCGCGTCGCTGACGACACTCTCAGGCACAAACGGTTTGACGCTTTCCCGCTGAAATTCTTCGCTGCGGCGGAGGAAGTTTTCGATGACGCGGATATTTTCACGAGGGAGAATCGAACAGGTACTGTAAACCAGAGTGCCGCCGGGCTTCAAACATCGGGCGGCGGCGCGAATGAGCTGCCCTTGCAACGCCTGCTGCGCTTCAAGGTGCTCCGGCCGCCTTCGCCAGCGAATATCCGGATGGCGGCGCAAGAGTCCGACGCTGGAACACGGCACATCCACCAAAACGCGGTCGAATTTTTCCGGCAGTGGTTCTCGGCCATCCTGAACGCGAACATCCACGCCTTCCATTCCAAGCCGCGTCAGGTTTTCTCTTAGCGTATCGGCGCGCACCGGATCCGGATCCACAGCAACGATGTGCGCTTTTCCTTCGGTTCGCTCGAAGATATGAGCGGTTTTCCCTCCGGGAGCGGCACATAAATCCAGAATCATCTCGCCGGGCTGAGGATCCAGCACCAGTGTCACCAGCCCCGCGCTCTCGTCCTGAATCGCAACTTTGCCTTCGCTCACAAGGTCTTGAACACTCGAGAAGGACGGCGTTTCCAATCGGAAATAACCCTCAAGAAGCTGTGACTTCAGAAAACGAACATGACGTTCGCTGAGGATTTGTTCCAGCTCCTGTGCCGTCGATTTAATGGGATTTGTTCGGAGCGTAAGCGGAGTCTGGTGATTGTTCGCTTCGAGCGCGAGAGTGGCTTCTTCCGGGCCCAACATGCGGACAAGCTGGCGAATAATCCAGCGGGGATGGGACGTCATAAACGAGAGTTTCGAGAAATCATCCGCGCCTTCCGGAGGCGTATCCCAGCGTTCACGCTCTCGCGCCAACCTCCGCAGAATCGCGTTGACCAAACCTCCGGCGGATTTCCCCAGCCTCTCGATGGCAATCTCGACCGTCTGGCTGACAGCGGCATGGTCTGGAATCCGGTCGAGGAGAAAGAGTTGATAGACTCCAATCCTCAAGAGGAACTTGAGGGTTGGATTAGCCCGGCGGTAATCGCCATGAAAAATCGCGGCGATAACTCCATCTAAACGCCCGCGCCAGCGCTGCGTTCCCCAGAAAATTTCCGCGGCCAGAGCCCGGTCACTGCCTCTCAGAGAAGAGTCGTCCAGCGTTCTCGTCAGAATTTCATCGGCAAAAGCCGTTTGCGACGCTGCTGTCAGCAGTCCATCCAGCGCGACAGACCGTGCAGAAGGGCCTTTTTGAGGTGCTGTCATAATCCGAATTCAATAAAATAAATCCTCATTCAAAAAGCAAGCTCTTATACACCTGCAACAAAACTCTATCTTGGAGCGTCTTATAAGGCGAGAGGGAAGTCTGAAGTCTATCATTAGGTTGAAAAATGAAGAGGTTAATCGCAATTACAGGACTTTGTTTCGGCCTCTTGTCAGTGCCGCCGTCTTTTGCCGCTATGGGCACGTTTGGAGGCCTCGAAATGCTTCACAAGCTCTTTATTATCAATAAGGTGCTTGTTAGTGAACTCGACAGCGCTGCGGAGGTAGAAACATCGACCGGCTCCACCCCTAATCAAGGCGTGAAAGACAGTGAAAACTGGGAAAACTGGGATAGCACGAGCAAGGGCATGGCGCACTTCTCGACACTCCTCCTACTGGAGGACGCCCAGGATGCAAAGCTCACCACCGAAATCGTTTTCGGCGAATTTATCATTGAACCGGTGGGTGGGGATACGTTGCTGTTTGTTAAAGTAGAATATGACCCGAAGAAGTTCCCGCCGCCGGTGATGGATTATCGCCGCCGAAATGGTCATGTGACCATCTCTCTTGAATCGGCCGACATCATTGATGATGATTTCGACGAGCAAAGGAAATCACTCCATAATACTTGGCATATCTATCTGGGTCGAGATGTTACATGGCAGCTCAAATTGGATTTGGCCGCTTGTGATACCCGGATGGAGTTGGGGGGACTTAAAGTTGAAAATCTAACTGTCGAATCGGGACTCTCGGATACGAAACTCAGCTTTTCAGAACCGAACCGCATTGTACTTGAAAAATGTCAAATCGAAACAGGCGTTGGTTCCTTTGAAGCATTTCAATTAGGGAATGCTGTTATCCGACGCCTCTCTCTCGAAAATGGACTGGGTTCATCTGTGCTCGATTTTTCAGGCAAACATCCTTTTGAAGCTCTAAAAGCCCGCATCGAATCGGGACTCGGCAGCGTAGAAATGCAGTTACCCGACGGCTTACCGGTCTTAATGCAGGTCGAAACATTTCTGGGTAACTCGGACTTGCCCGGTTTTGACAGATTGAATGGCGGCAATTATCGCAGCATTTCCTATCAGGAAGGAGTACCGGGTTTGGACGCCGACGTATCTGTCGGAATGGGTACGGTGAATGTGATTTGGCTGCCTGTGTTACCTTTGGCTCCGGAAGCCCCGATTTTGCTGGAAGAAGAACTCCAACTACAGCAGGAAGAACTCCTGCAGCAACAGGAAGAAATAGAGCTACAGATAGAACAACTACCATCACCACCAAAACCCCCGAAGAAAGCAAAAGTTGCGGATTAATAGAAATGAAAATGCAACCTATAAA
>CAZADO010000209.1:0-3300 GCA_964483885.1 uncultured Alphaproteobacteria bacterium
CAGAAAATCTCCATGCAATAGGTATGAAATCGAAAGTCCAAGCCCGCATCCCGGACAATGCTCGAATCCAAGCAACTTGAAGAGGCAGAAGCTGAAGTGGTTTGAAGCATACGGATTTATCAAAGCCAAATACGTTAATCCTGCTATCCAGACGACGGCTTCCCAGTCGATTCTTCTTAGAAGGCTGAAGATATTCCTCATGTTGTTGCGTTCCGCAAAAAACGTTGCACGGTATTTATTCTAAAAGTCTCTTTATTTGTGAGCTGTCAACTCAGGAGTTTTAACACTTATGGCGACGCCGTCACCAATCGGAAGCCAAACGGTTCGAAGCATCGGATGTGATTTCAATTTTTGGTTGTATTCCAACATCGCTGTACGCCGACTTTCTGCGCTTGGCGGCAATGTCATCACGGGGAACAGCACATCATCGGAAATGAGTAAACCTCCCGGCTCCAGTAATTCGACTAACCGGTTTAACAGAATCGTATAATTGTTTTTGTGTCCATCTTGAATGATGACTCCAAAAGAATCCATTTTTTCTTGGAGAGCGATAGTTGCATCGACAGCTCTTACCTCGACCGTATCTTGGAGGTTAGCAGCTTCCACATTTTGACGGGCAATGTTGGCAAGCGTCTCGTTGATTTCCAGCGTTACAACAGTACCGCCGTATGATTTGGCGGCTCGCCCAAGAACACAGGCGCTGAATCCATAGGATGTGCCGATTTCCAAAATATGCTGAGGGCGAAGACTGCGCACAAGTACATCCAGCAACGCCGCCGCTTCGAAGCCCACCGTTGGTTGGACAGGTATACTGTACAGTTTGTTCCCATCGATTTTCAAGGATTCGACAGCGGGCAGAAGTTCGGAGATGTAGTTCAGAGCCTTTTGATGATCAAATGAAGGTTTCACGTTCACGATTCAATCGTTTCCATGTCTTTGACAATACAGCAAATCTTAGAGATTTTTCAGAGTGATTTTCCAGTGATATAGCATAAGACGGCGGTTATATGGAATACAAGTTTCATCGGTCCCAAGAGTGCGCAATGTTTTCAGGACAACGTCATTTGGATCTACTCGGTTTTGCACATCGTCCTCACGCAGGTAATAGATTTCCGAAGCGCGCGAGAGCTTGCCTCGTAGGTACGATGTGTAGTCGTCAACGGAACCTTCCGGCGGTTTTACGAATTTCCAATAGGGACGAGTTGGTGTGGCATAGTACTGCAGTACCCGGTAACTGAAACCATCGATAAGGATAAGAGGAGCTTCGGTTTTTAGTCGATTGTCCAGATACTCCGCTGCGCCGCGCCAATTCAAACGGCGGCCATAAGTCTCTGGAGCCGTGTAGAAATGGAGCAGAGCGATTGCGACAAGCACACCATAAAGAACTCCCGCGCCAATTTGCAGCGGCTTTTTGCGTAGTCCTGAAAATCCCCATACAAAGAAAAGCAGCAGCGGCGGTAGCAGAAAGACAATATATTTCGCACTCGCGAAATTTTTATGAGTTGCAAAACTTGC
The DNA here is from genome assembly GCA_964483885.1 of uncultured Alphaproteobacteria bacterium. Classification (GTDB taxonomy): domain Bacteria; phylum Electryoneota; class RPQS01; order RPQS01; family DYHQ01; genus JAUXGA01. Next base: position 1,516 of record CAZADO010000209.1, read on the forward strand.
CGCCAGAGCCAACACTATCGGAAACGCAAGCAGCGATGTTTTCAGAATCAAAGCAAAGCGTCCTTCTGCCGAAAACATAAAACGCACCGCGCCTAAGACAAGTAGCCCGAAAACAATCAGGCAGAGCAGAACGTAATGCCAATTCTGATAAATCGCCTGCAAACCGACTCCTCGTCCTAAACCGAGATCAGGAAGATTGAACAGATTGAAACCGATGCTGAGAGCGGCGGCGAGTTTCGGCAGTGCGCTGGCTAGATGAACCGCGTATCCACTTTGACGAACGGTTTGAAAATAGAGCACGTTGCCAATATTCGGCAAATAGAGAAGAGCGACAACGACAAGTGAGGTGAGGTAGGTTTTGTAAGGCAGCGTACATCTATCCAGAATAGCCAACAAACCGAAACCGAGCAGATATAAAACATAAAAAAGGTGGGTGTACATGCCCACAAGTGCGACAATTATACCCAAAACCAGCGGCAAAAAACGCTTGCTCTCGCGGTAATAAAGGTAGCAAGCAAGCTGTGCGAAGCTTATGAAAACAACGAGCGAATACATCCGCAATTCTTGGGAGAACTCGATGTGAAAGGGCGACGTTACTAAAAGCAGACTCAGGCCAAGCGCGACGTTGCGTCCACCTAATTTGTTTCCGCATATCCACGCTAAAGGCACGGAAAGCACACCGAAAATCAGCGGCAGGAGTCGCAATCCGATTTCGCCGTCGAATCCGATAGTGCGCCAGAGAAAAAGGAGAGAAAAAAAGACCGGACGAAAACGATCTTCAGTTTGGGTGATGAAATGGTCACTGTCGCGCAACAGCGAAAATCCTTCATCGCCGTAAAAGCTGTATCCCAGACCGGGCAGGCGCAGCAGCAGCGCCAAAAAGGTTAAAAGAACCGGTAGCAGCCATGAAGGATAATTTTCATTTTTCATAAGCGTTACCCTGTGTCACGAATCGCGTCCACCGGCGAGAGCTTTGCCGCTTGACAAGCGGGATAGGTTGCACCAAGGTAGGACAGCAAAATTGCCGCCAAAGCCACCAGAAGGAAATCCAACGGCTGCATTTTCACAGGAAGTGCGTCGAGAAAGTAGAGATCAGAAGGAAGAGAAACGAATTTATAGTGAAGCTGTAGAAAGCAAAGCAGCCAACCGAGAAATAATCCCAGAGCTGCGCCTACGACACCTACCAACAATCCCTGATATGAAAAAATGCGAGCAATCGCTCCGCGCTGGGAACCCATCGCTTTGAGAATTCCGATGTCGCGCCTTTTTTCCATGCTCACCATAATCAACGTCGAGAGAATATTAAAAGCCGCGACAATAATGATAAGCGACAGGACAATAAACCACATCCATTTCTCGATTTGCATCCATGAAAAAAGAGTTCGCCGCAATTCGAACCAAGTGCGCACATAATACGGCAATTGAATTTTATCTTCGAGAGCTTGCTTCACTGACGCGGCGTTCCAAAGATTATCGAGGCGGATTTCCAAACCATCGACTTTGTCATCGCGCAGAAACGTTTTCCGTGCTTCGGTGATGTCAAGGTAGCCGACAAGATCATCAAATTCGAAAAGACCTGTTTGAAAAAGTCCGACGACGACGAATTGCCGAACCACTGGCGCTGAAAAGGGAGACGTCATTCCAGCCGGAGAAAATATTACAGCCGTATCGCCCACAATCGCTCCCAGTCGGTCGGCGAGAAATTTTCCGAGGACGAGTCCGGGCAGTTCAGCGGAACTAAAATCCAACGATCCGGCACAGATATTCTGAGGTAAATCGGAAACC
>CAZADO010000210.1:0-6326 GCA_964483885.1 uncultured Alphaproteobacteria bacterium
CTTCAAGAACTGACGGAGCCTCGCTCCTAAGTTACTAAACAAAGAAAGAATTTTAAGACATTGAACTATACACTTCCTCTTGGACTTTTTGGATACGGACTGGAACTTAAAGGGAGTTTGACTCTCTATGTTCTGCTGACGCTTCTTGCCGTTCTGGCAGCATTGTTTGTCTATCGCTTCACATTGCCGCCGGTTCCTGTATGGCGACGAGCGATTCTCACCGTGCTTCGCATCGCGGCTCTCGCGGCAATTCTATTGCTGCTTTTCGAACCGGTGCTGAATATTTTCCGGCATCATCTTGAAAAGCAGAATGTGCTTGTGTTGGTGGACAAATCAGCTTCAATGTCGGTTCAGGATGGGGAGACGCCGCGGCGAGAGATAGTGGACAACGTGCTTTCTGGCTCAGGATTGGCGACTCTCGCCGATAAAGCGCAACTCCGCTATTTTAGTTTCTCAGATTCGGTGACGGCGCTGACGCGCAAACAACTGGACACAACAAAAGCTTTTGGAGTGGGAACGAATCTCTCGTTCGCTTGGGAAACCGCGAGCGGCGCGTTCGCTCACGAACCCACTTCAGCGGTCGTTCTCATTTCGGATGGAGGAAACAATCTTGGTCCGAATCCTGCGCGACTGGCTGGGCTTTCGAACCTTCCGATTTATACCGTAGGAGTGGGAGATACAACGGTGCGGCGAGATGCTGTTGTCAACGAAATTCTGGCGAACGACGTTACGTATTTGAACAGCATCGTTCCGGTGGATGTGCGAATCAAAGCGACCGGCTTGGGCGGGAAAACGACGTCTCTTCGTTTGTTGGACAGAAGCGGCGTAGAAGTAGCTCGCGAACAAGTGCACTTAACAGGAGATGTTAGTGAGGTTACCGTGCCGTTGAAATTCACCGCGACTCAAGCCGGACAACTGCGCTACCGAGTGGTTTTGGATTCTGTCGTGGGAGAATGGAGTCTTACGAATAACCGTCGCTCAGTGATGATTCGAGTTTTAGAAACACGCTCGCAGGTTGTCATTCTTTCCGGACCACCGACTCCTTCTCTGAGCGCTCTTCGTCATACGCTTGAGGTAGATTCCAATCTGGAGGTTCGCGCTTTTATCGAATCAGCGCGCGGCGATTATTATCTCGAAAGCTCTCCGACGGCCGACGATTTGGCAAAAGCATCACTCATTGTCTTGATGAATTTCCCATCAAGAGAAACCAAAGCCAATTTGCTTAGTAGTATCGTCGATGTTGTCTCGTCTCGTAAAATACCTTTAATGTTTTTCGCAGGCCCGGCAACCTATAAACCATCTCTGGATAAAATGGCAGAAGTGATTCCTTTTCAGATGCAAAGAGGCGCACTTCGGGAAACAGAAGTTACATTACGTGCTGTGGAAATTCATCCGGCGTTAGCGAGCGGAGGGCCTCTGTCGATACCATGGACGGATTTGCCTCCCGCTTTCGGCAGCAGCGGGAACTTTGCAAAAGGAGCACTGCCGCAGGTTATCGCAACCTTATCTTCGGTGACGTTGGGAATCGAAGAAGATGAGCCTGCAATTCTCAGTTGGTCAGGAGGTGGGCGTAAAGGGATTGCGTTTTTAGTCTGGGGAACCAATCGCTGGAAACTTGGATTAGCGAAGGACAGTCGCGGCGCTTCCTTTTATGATGATTTGATAAGTAGGTTTACTCGGTGGCTTGTTTCGCCGATTGAGGAAAAACATGTTCGTATTCACCCGAATAAATCGCTTTTCAGTGGAGGAGAGCGAGTCTTCTTTCAAGCGCAGGTTTATGGCGCGGATTTGACTCCTCGCGATGACGCGGCGGTAGTTGTTCGGGTGATGATGGGAGAGCACTCGGAAGCACTTCCTTTGCAGGGGCGAGGCCATGGTCGTTATGAAGCGGCATTTCTCCCTTGGGAAGAAGGCGAGTACCGTTTTGAAGGCGTCGCGTATGTGGACCACGATACTCTCGGCAGAGAAACTGGTGCCTTTGCTGTCGAAGCGTTCAACATCGAGATGCTGGATACAAGACAGCGAGCGGATATTCTGCAAAACATCGCGAAAGCGTCAGGCGGGCATTACGCTCCTGCAGCCAACGCGGATACGATGCTGGCAAATCTTGAAATGCCTCTGCAAGACGTTGAGTACCATCGGGAAATTCCTCTCTGGAACCGCGCCATCATGCTGTGGATTATCATTGGTGCTTTAGGTCTGGAATGGATTATTCGCAAGCGCAGCGGTATGCTTTGATATTTCAAAGAGGCATCGCTGTCGCAGTTAATCGCTAAAAATCATTTTCGTTGGTGCATTCATGAAAGAAAAAATTGAGGAGCTCCGTTCTCTTAAAGAGCAAGCTCAGCTTGGTGGGGGAGAGAAACGTATCGAAGCTCAGCACAAGAAGGGAAAGTTGACGGCGAGAGAGCGCATTGATTTGCTGCTCGACGCCGGTACGTTTCATGAAGTCGATATGCTGGTGATGCATCGCTCCAGCGATTTTGGACTTGAAGACCAGAGAATCCTTGGCGATGGAGTCGTGACGGGCTATGGCAAAATCAACGGTCGGCAGGTCTTTCTCTTCTCGCAGGATTTTACGACATTCGGCGGTTCTCTGTCGGAAGCTCACGGTGAAAAAATCTGCAAGATTATGGACATGGCGATGAAAGTAGGCGCGCCGGTCATTGGTTTGAATGACTCGGGAGGAGCGCGCGTACAGGAGGGTGTAGTTTCACTGGGAGCCTACGCGGATATTTTCTTGAGGAACACGCTCGCTTCCGGAGTCATACCACAGATTTCAGCGATTATGGGCCCGTGCGCAGGAGGCGCTGTTTACAGCCCGGCGATTACCGATTTTACGTTGATGGTCAAGAAAACATCGTACATGTTCGTCACCGGCCCCAAAGTGGTGAAGACCGTTACGCATGAAGATATTTCATCGGAAGATTTGGGCGGTGCTATGAGTCATGCCAGCAAGAGTGGCGTTGCTCATTTTGCTTGTCCCAGTGAAGCACATGCTTTAGAATGCATCCGACGGCTGCTTTCGTACATCCCGCAAAACAATTTGGATGATCCACCGTTCGTGCCAACGGATGATCCACCGGCTCGCTTTAATGAAGCGTTAGCGAGTATTATTCCCGACAGTCCGAACAAACCTTACGACATGAGGGACGTCATCGTCGGTGTTGTGGACAAGGATTCGTTTTTTGAAGTGCATGAAGAATGGGCGCAGAATATCATTGTCGGATTTGCCCGGCTTGGCGGACATTCGGTCGGGATTGTCGCAAATCAGCCGGCGTTTTTGGCAGGAGTGCTTGATATCGATTCTTCGCGGAAGGGCGGACGGTTCGTACGCTTCTGTGATGCATTCAATATTCCGATTGTCACCTTCGAAGATGTTCCGGGTTTCTTGCCGGGAACGGAGCAGGAATGGCGCGGGATTATCGTGAACGGCGCGAAACTTCTCTACGCTTATTGCGAAGCCACGGTGCCGAAATTGACGGTGATTACGCGGAAAGCTTACGGCGGAGCGTATGACGTTATGAGTTCGAAACATATTCGTGGAGATTTGAATTTTGCATGGCCTTCAGCGGAAATTGCCGTGATGGGTCCCAAGGGAGCTGTCGAAATTATTTTCGCAAAGGAAATCAAAGCCAGTTCCGATCCGGAAAAAATGGAAGAAGAAAAAATTGCAGAGTTCACAAAGAAATTCGCAAATCCCTATATTGCGGCTCAGCGAGGCTATATCGACGAAGTCATCGAACCGGGAGCCACGCGTCAGCGTCTCATCAGCGGTCTGGAAATGTTAGAAACAAAAATCGATAAAAATCCGAAAAAGAAACATGGAAACATCCCACTCTAAAAATTATTCTATTTGGAAAATTACTGTTGTAATTATTTCACTGGTCTTGTCAGCTACAAATGTCTTTGCTTCAAGTGATTTTCCGATTGGAATTCCGCATCTTCTCTATCTGGAAAACGGATTGGAAGTTCTCCTGATTGAGAATCACACGACGCCGATGATTGCCGCAACAGCGGTCATTCGCACCGGCTCGAGCGATGAGGACGCCGACCTTCGCGGTGCAACGCATTTCCTCGAGCATCTTCTTTTTGACGGCACCGAAACTCGGAGTCAGCAGGATATCGAGGATGCGTTTGACCGTCTCAGCGGCTACAATAATGCGCAGACAACCAAAGACTATACGACGTTTATGATTCTGGCTGAGAAGGACAAATTCGCTGACGCACTCGATTTGCAGTCTGATATGCTGCTGCATTCGGTACTGCCGCCTGAACAGATTGAAAAAGAAAAAGGCATCGTTATCGAGGAAATCGGACAAGGAATCTCGAATGATCCGGAGTACCTGATTTATCTCGCATTCAATCGTCTGGCATGGGAAGGGACGCCCTATGCTTATCCCGTTTTGGGGACGCGCGAAAGTATTCAGGCGATGGAACGAGAGAAGCTTTTCGATTATTACAAGCAGCATTATACTCCGGACAACATGAGTCTGCTCGTTATAGGAGATTTTCATCCCCGCGAGATGACCAAGCTCTTAGAGGAAACGTATGGCAAGGCTAAGCCGGGCAAACGCGCCGCGTTCCGAAAGGAGGCTCCGCGTCTTTCGCCAAGTTGGACTCCGGTACGATTGTTGGGGGAAGGTACGTATCTCTGGCTGACTTTTCCGTGGCAACTGATTCGAGGCGGGGGAAGGCTGGAACCTGTTGAAACTCTGCTGCCCGATATTCTTGATGTGATTATCGGTGACACACTTCGAGTGAGCTTTAAGGGAGACATTTTAACGCTCGATTGGTCATGGGAAATCAATCGAAGTGGAACACAATTGCAATTGCGAATGGAACTGTCTCCGGAAGCAGATATTGATTATATTCTCAATTTTATACAACTGAAGCTGACGACACTCGATCCGACGTCCGCATCTTTGGCTCTATGGCGAGACAAAGCGAATGCGGCTGTCGATGATGCGATTTATTACAGCCAGCGCTACCATTTTTTCGGAATGCTTCAAGCGGCAGAAATAGCGCAAGGAAGCTGCCGGTTATGGACGCAAAACATGCGAGAAATGGTCGCGTTTCGTGACATGCTTGAATCAGCGCGAGTAGGCAGTCCGGGCATTATGAAAATGGTGTCGGAAGCGGTTCCTCTCGTCGTTATCTTTACACCGCCTCCTGCTGAATCGGAAGAAACGACTCTTTCTTTCGAGAAAATTGATACCACGCTGGCCAATGGATTACGACTTATCATAAAATCCGAATCATCAATGCCGGTTTTTGCGGCGCATTTCCTTTTTCAGGAACGAAGTGCTATTGAAGGCCCAGAGCGCATGGGTTGGGTAGATATGCTGCATCGCCTTATAGAATATGGAAATCCGCCATCTTATGGAAAAGCGGAACTGCAGCGACGTCTCGACTCGCTGCGTTTGCGTTGGCAATTAGTGGACAGTCCTTATATTCCCTTTGATAATTACTTCACGCAGCCTGATTTTTCATTTATCCGGCTCAGTGGCCCGACTCTGTCTCAACAAGCAGGGCTTGCTTTGATTTATGAGCTGCTTCGCTCGGATGCGCTTGATCCGAGAGATTTGGAAGCCGTTCGAAATGAAATGTATGGTCTGATTCAGCGTGAGGAACGTTCTCCAAGAGCGAAGGCAGGAGCGTTGTATCTGCAAGCTCTATTGGGTACTCATCCCTATGCTCAAGATGTGTCCGGGAATACGGCAACGATTTCCGCTCCGGATCCGTTTGACCTTCGACAATTCCGAAAGGACTACTTTCGCCCGAATCATCTAATTCTGAGTATTGTGACCAGTGAAAGTATCGACAACACTGTGGCGATGGTGGAAGCTGTCTTCGGTGCATGGAAGTCGGGGAATTCTCTGCCGGAAATTCCTATGCCGCCCGCGCCGAGAGATTCCATTGCAACGATAACGGTTGGTGCACGTCAGGCTCAGATACAACTGGGGACATTATTACCGACGTTTTCAGAAAATCAGGTCAATAAGATGGGACTCTGGACTGGATTGCTCTCGGATAAACTTCAGCAGGATTTGCGGGAAACTCGTGGGTTGGCTTATTCCGTTGGAGCTTATGTGACGCACAAAGAGGGATGGGGATGGCTGACGCTTCAAATAGGAACCCGCGCTGATAATATTCCACAGGCTTTGGAGGGAATGAAGGAATGGATCGGAAAACTTCAAAATACTCCATTAGATAAATCCGAACTTGAAAAAGTGCAAGCGTCACAGCGCGGCAGAGCACTGATGCGGCGCATGGCGCGAGATCAACAGGCTTTTCAATTGGGTTTGGCGGCTATGAAGGGGAAG
>CAZADO010000211.1:0-4428 GCA_964483885.1 uncultured Alphaproteobacteria bacterium
TCAGCGCATGAATGCGTCGAGTAACTGGATGACCGTCGGACAGGTTGACGGCTCCGGCAACAGTCAGACCGCCCTCAACTACGAATACACCGACCGAGCTGTCGTCAATGGTGTCACCTACACCTATCGCCTACTCTCACACGACATTAACGGCACGGTTCATGACTATGAGCAGACGGCTGAAGCGACACCTTCCGCGCCGATACCGGTCGAGTATGCGCTCGACCAGAACTTCCCGAATCCATTCAATCCGAACACAACGATTTCGTACGCGCTGAAAGATGTCGGCTTTGTGACACTGAAAATCTACAATCTTTTAGGTCAAGAAGTGACGACATTGGTGTCACAGCGACTGGAGGCGGGAAGATATGCCGCAACATTCATGGCGGATAATTTGCCGTCCGGCGTCTATATTTATCGTCTGGAAGTCAACGATTTCACTGCCACCAAGAAAATGGTGCTGATGAAATAAAATCTCATTCTATTAAGAAAGGAAATGTTGTTGTTTACGCGCATAAAAAATAGAAACCAAGAATAAATATAGTCCTGCGGAGGAAAATGTATCATGAAAAAGGGTTTATTATTTGTCGGCTTGATTATAGCCATAACACTGCTCTGTTGTTACGCGCTCGTAGCGGCGGATGCGGTTGCAAAAAATGACACCAAAGCAGTTTCTGCGAAGATGGCGACTTTGGAAAAGGCTCCGGATATGCCAATAACAGATGGAAAGCCGTCTTTGCGGGCATGTATAACTGCGAATCCCTCTGATGCAGCATCGTTACCAAGCAAAAGAGGCGATTTATCGCCATTCCCGCCACCGGCTCCGTCAAACGATGCCTGTGGAGATGCAATTACGCTTGTCGTTAATGATGCCAACTCCACCTGCGGAAACAACACGGGAGCTACGGGGCCAGATTGTCCAGAGCTCGGTTTTCCAGACCTCTGGTACACATTCACGCTTACCGACGAATGTTCCAATGTAACCATCGAGTGGTGCGGAACAACTCTGTCGGGAAGCTTGGATGGAAATCTATACGATGACTGCAACTGCACGAATCCCTTGTACCTTGATGACTATGAATATGATACCTGTCCGGATGGGTATATTACTCTGCACTGGGATGCTTTGCCTGCCGGACAATACTACTATCCATTTGCCACGGATGGCGTCGGTGACTACTGCGTGAGAGTCGCCGCCGAGGAATGCGAATCAACACCCGAATGTCCGGAGAATACGCTGTTCGGACAGCGGCCAAGCGTGCCTCCCGAGTACACAAACGCTTTTACCAGCGATACCAGTTCAAGCCACCTTGCTTACGACAACTTTTGGGAAGTTACCGCTCCGATTTGCGACATCCACTGGTGGGGTGTCAGTCTCTATTTTAACCCTCTTGGCGGCTGGAGCGTGTGTGATGAAGATCCTATGGATTTCGTAATCCTCTTTTACCCCAATCTTGCTGGCGCCTATGGCCCGGACGTTAGTAATCCGGTCTGCATCTATAATGTCACAGCGACCCGACAAGCAACCGGTCAGCTGTGTGCCGGATACCCGCTCTATTACTGGAGCACGACTCTGGATCCCTGCTGTGACATCACAAACGGCTGGGTTTCGATTCAGGGCGCAACTGAAAGTTATCCGACGGATTGCTGGTTCCTGTGGGCGCTATCACCAGTGGGCGACGGTTCAGCTTGCCAGGACGGTGGCATAATCGGCTACGACCTGGCCTTCTGTCTGACCGAAGGCGAGGAAGAGGACGAGTATGACCTCGGTGATCTAACTGTTCCCTGTAACTATCCCAGTCTCCCTTGGTCGAGCGCGGGTCACCCGGCCGGAAATTACAATCCCGCACATATGCTGTCAGGTATTGCTTGGCTCGGTCAAACCATCAGCGGTGAAGTCTGGGCGGATCCCGCGGGACACGACAACGCTCCTGTGTATGAACAACCCATCGGAGACAATACCGATGACGGCGTGACCTTCTATCCACCCTATGATATTTGTCAATGGGAAACAGTGGACGTGTTCGTAAATGCAGGCCCGAATTACAATGATGAACAGCTTTGGCTGAATGCTTGGAAGGATGGAAACCTCGATGGTGATTTCGACGACGATAACCTGGAATATTGTCAGGCATCCGAATGGATTATACAGGATATGCCTGTGACACCTGGACTTCATAGTGGTATTCAGTTCCTTGATCCGGGATTGTTCAGACTCGTTCCATACGAGCCTATCTTCCGCTTCCGGCTCACGAGTCAGCCCGTAGGACGACATGGCTACGGTCTGGTGGATCCGTTGTGTCCCAACATGGCCAACGGCACCTTCGGTGTTGACTATCTCGGTGAGGTTGAGGATTACAATGTCATCGAATTCTACCAGTTGCCGGTTGAGCTGACTACATTAAAGGCAATTGCGGGCGATCGTCAGGTGACAATCTCTTGGATAACCGCCAGCGAGTTGGACAACGATCGCTTCGATGTACAACGCGAGTCGAACAGCGAATGGATTACCGTCGGTACGGTTCAAGGTACTAATGAAGCGACCGGCTCGAATTACCAGTACGTTGATCGTGCCGTGGTTAATGGCGTGAGTTACACCTACCGTCTGCGATCCTATGACATCAATGGTGCTATCCACGAGTATGACCTGACCGCAGAGGCTACACCAGAAGCACCGATACCGGTGGAATACGCGCTTGACCAGAACTTCCCGAATCCGTTCAACCCGAATACGACGATTTCGTACGCGTTGAAAGATGCAGGCTTCGTGACCTTGAAGGTGTACAACCTGCTGGGACAGGAAGTCGCGACTCTGGTTAAAGCAGAGCTCACGACCGGTCGATACACAGCGACCTTTGCGGCGAAAGATTTGCCGTCGGGCGTCTATGTCTATCGCCTTGAAGTGAATGACTTCAGCGCCACCAAGAAAATGGTGCTGATGAAATAAACGAATTTATGTGTCCCTCGCCCCGGCTGTTCATAGCCGGGGTGGGGGCTCATATAAATAGTATATTGAGTCGTGTTGAGAAATCTGCAAATCGAGGATAAATTCTTTTCCTGTGTAATAAAATCATTGTTTTTCTCTAAGTATTCTACTATAATATACTAAATTGGATGTTCCCTAAAATGGGCTTCCACACTTTAAATGCAGACTCTCAGTCCGTCTTTAGAAATTTGGAATTACTTCGAAATAATCTTTAATCTCCAGGAGGAAAATCTCATGAAATTGCGAGTATTATTTATTGCTGTAGCGCTAATTGCGCTGACAAGTTTCGCGTTTGGTGATGCGAGTGTTCAGTTTCGCTATACCCCGCCCGAATCGTTCCTGACCAGTGATGGTTGTTTCACGGGCGGAACCTGTATACCTGATGGCACCCCGGTGAATGTGTACAAGGGTGCGACTTTTCTTGGCTCATCGAACACGAACGGTGGCGCCATGGGAATGGGCTGTGGCTTTTTCATGCTGAACTATGTTGCCGGAGTCCCCGGCAGCGATTGGTGGTGCGAAATCGTGGTTAGCCCAGATTGCAAGTACACGAGTCGCAATTTTACGACGGTCGATGGCCCTCAGAGTATCGGAATCGTGCAAGGTGACTGGACCTGCGACTGCGAGCCGCCGCCAGCATGTATCTGGCTTGATCCGTGGCCGTCTAACATCTGCTTGACCTTCGAATATGGCCAAGTTCTCAACCTTTGCTGGTGCTGCAATACAGACGACATATGGATCTGGCGTTGGGTATCGGGTTGCGATCCGGCGGTCACAAACTGTGACGATACTACTTGCATCGCGTATGTGGGACCCGATCCCATCCTTGGTGATAAGATTTGGGTAGACAGTGTTGGCACCTGCCCCGGATATGAGCCGTATGTTGACGGCTATTGGACTCGCACGATTACACTACCTGAAGGAGAAGGCTGTATCTGCTTCTATTGGGATGAGCAGTTGCCGGTTCAGCTGGTGGCAGATCCGATTCTTCAGATTGGCGATCGTCAGTTGACCTTGAAATTCAACGTATCCGATGAGCTGAATGTTCTGCACTACGACATCATGCGCGATGACGATAAGGTTGCCGAACTGGACGTTGGCGATGGTGCGTACACCTATGTTGATCAGAACTTGATCAACGGCCGTCGGTATGAGTACAGCATTGTTGCAGTGGGTATTGACGAGACCACCGAGCTGGATAGGGATGGTAACACCGTTTGGGCTGCCACACCGTCGCTCATGGCAGCGGTTGTGACGGAGTATGCATTGCACCAGAACTACCCGAACCCGTTCAACCCGTACACCGAGATTGTCTATGACGTTCTTGATTTGACGCATGTGACGTTGAAGGTTTACAATGTGATGGGTCAGGAAGTAGCGACGCTGGTGAATCGGGAAGCGACGACAGGCCGTTATGCGGTGACGTTTGATGCTTCTGGTTT
>CAZADO010000212.1:0-14414 GCA_964483885.1 uncultured Alphaproteobacteria bacterium
CGAGGTTAAGAAACGCAGTCCCCGCCATCCGAAAGGATTCGCTTCCGGATCCGCAGCGAAAACGATAGAGTCCGTTTCAGTACCTTCCGCGATGAGTGTCCCATGGATTTCAAACGGATAAGGATTGTAAAAATAAAAAATCGTTCCGGGTAAAAGTTGCAAGCTATCATCGGCACTAACATAGATCGTGTCAACAATCGTGTATATTCCGGGGCCTAACGTTCCACTCAGACTCCCAGATAGTCCGGCAGGTGGAAGAACTCCGCTTTCATTCTCAAAAGCGCCGATATCCGGTCGAGAATTAGGTGGATTGGGTCGGACATTACCATCGAAATCCTCTGTCGTTTCACCCAAACGAGCCGCACTGATGCAATGGCTGGTATCCGAAAGATGAAAATCATCTGCCGCTGAATCCAAGAATGCCGGATGGAGAAAGATGTTATGGTAAGCGTCTGTTGAGTCACCGTTGATATTAGTTGTCGTTAGCTCGCCGATACCAGTTGGTCCATTTGAGGAATCACCATCTGAGAAAGCGAAATCAGCCACAGTGCTGCCGAAGATGTCGCAGTACTCGATCTGACTGGAGGATGCGTTCCATAAGTAGATTCCATTTCCATTTGAGAAAGCGATGATGGTGCTATTCAGGATCGGTGATGCATTGCCGCAAAAGAATCCGGCTCCATTACTTGATGCGGAATTGCCGTTGAAAGTGCAGTGGATGAAAGATGGCATACCTCCCGAACAGCAGGCTCCACCGCCAAAAGATGAACCGTTCTTGTTAAAAATGCAATTTGTAAAATCCGGAGACGAATACCAACCATACATTCCACCGCCGTAGGACACGGCGGAGTCGTTCTGGAAAAAACAGCGCGAAAAAGAAGGGGATGCATACCAGCAAGACACACCGCCGCCCCAGTGGGATAGATTATTTTGGATGAGACAGTTTGAAAACGTTGGAGCGGAATAGTTGCAATAGATTCCGCCGCCATGCTTTTCTTCTGACGTTGAACCTGTAGCATAGCTGTTTTCAATCCGGCAGAAAGAGAGTCGACTGCCGGAACTGCTCGAACTGTAGAAGCGCAAACCCCGCCAGCGATTTGGATTCACTCCGACATTGGTTGTGAAAATAATCGAATCCGTTATCGTTCCTTCCGCCAAGAGCGTTCCTTCGATATGAAACGGATAAGGGCCATAAAAATCGAAGGTTGTTCCCGGCTGAAGCGTCAGACTGTCTCCGGTGTTGACATAAATTGTATCAATAATATAAATATGACCAGGACCTAATATACCACTCAGATTTCCGGAAAGTCCTGCCGGCACATACGGCGCAGCATTCTCGTTTTCAAAAGCTCCAATATCCGGTGAAGAACCCGGAGGATTCGGTCTTGGATTTCCTTCAAAATCCGATGTTGGCGCCGCGACCGAATCAGCCGCTCCGATGCAACGGCTATCATCGGTCAAATGTAAATCACCTGTGGTCGTATCTTCAAAGAGAGGATTGCGGAAAATGTTCATATATCTATCACATGGATCAGCATTGGCATTTGTTGTATCCAATATACCGATTTCCTCCGGCCCATGGTTTATATCGCCGCTCGAAAAACCGATGTCATCTCCGGTACTGCCATAGAAATTACAGTGTGTAATCTGACTTTGTGCGCAATCATTAAAAAAGATTCCCGCACCTTTCGAAAAAGCGATAATCGAATTTTTAATCGTCAGAGAACAATGTTCACAACTGATGCCTCCTCCCCAATCCAGCCAAGTAGGCCCTGCTGAATTATTATAAAACGTGCAGTTGATTAAACTCGCAGAGGAATAACAACACCATACGCCTCCTCCATGGTTAATGGTCGAGTTACCTGTGACGAGGCAGTTCGTGAAAACGGGCTCCGAATGATTGAAATAGAGTCCACCTCCAAAATTTGCGCTGTTCTCACGAATAACACAAGATGTGAAGTGTGGTGATGACGAATTTTGGCAAAACAGCCCTCCGCCCAGACCATACAATGTTCCCATAATCGCCGCGTTTTCACTGATGGTACAGTGTTCAAAATCGGGTGACGAATTATCGCAAAACACACCAGCGCCGTAACTGTCCGGCCAGTTAGGTCCCATAGCATAAGCTTTCTCAATCAGACAATAGGATAGCCTGCTGCCGGAACTGGTAGAATAAAAAAAGCGGAGACCTCGCCAGCGGTCAGGATTCGCGACTGTATCCGTCGTGAAAATTATCGAATCCGTTTCCGTTCCTTCTGCGAGCAGCGTTCCTGTAATTCTGAAAGGATAGGGTCCATCAAAGATGAAAGTGGTTGCAGGCATAAACTGCACACTATCTCCTGATTCCACGGAGATTGTATCTGTTACATGATAAATCCCCGATTCGTATATTCCGCTAAGTGAACCAGAAATGTCTGTTGCGAAAATCGCATTAACGCAGGTAAGCATTACCAGAACAGCACAAAGCCTCTTCATTTATCTATCCTCCAAATCCCTTCGATAAATGGTAGTCTAACAAACAAAGCACAGCACTCCACTCTCTCGATTTCAGAAAGTGGTTGTCGCTGTGCCGTCATCTTACAGGCCTACTATCTTATCCGAAATGTCTCGGCTCACACCCAAGTTGTGGCCAGTTAATCACCAAGAATATAATATGGCTAATTTACTTTAATGTCAATAGTATCTCACGGTTTCCAAGATTTTCAAGAGGATAATTTGAGACAGGTTTGTTTGGTCATCCTGTTGGAGATAATTTTTTCTCCTCTAACGCATTGAAAAAGCTATGCTGTCGAGATGGTTTCTTGAGACACTATCGGGGACGCCTTTTCGGAGAGACCTCTGGAGGCGAGAGAAAAGGTGGTTTAGGTTTGTGAAGAGGAGTAAACCATGGATTAAAAGGCATTGGGAGCATGGAATGGAGTTGCGATAACCATTAGAAAAATTATTAGTTTTACTCTTGTGGACTTGCGCGAGCTCGGATTTTCGATAATAGTATAGGTAGGGCGAGAGATCTGATGATCGGAACGATGAGCGATAGGAAAGATCTTAATGCGAGGGAAAAATATAAAAATGCTCTAATGTAGATAAAGACGCGCAAATGATTTTAAAAGTTATTCTGTCGTTATGTCATATCAATCGCCGAAGATTTAGTGTTCGACCGAATATTTTGGACTCTCTCTCAATCATTACAGTAACACTCTTTCCCTCCTGAAGGAACAGCTCATGAATCTCTGTGTTTTTATACTCGCGTAAGGCATGACCGTTAACTTCAACGAGGAGATCCCCCTTTTTAATTCCAATCATATCCGCGGGAGAATCATCGATCACATCAAACACCAGCATTTTGTCATTTGGTAAGGTTTGAAGTACTAAACCGGCCATGTTGTACTCAAATGTTCCAGGATATATCGTATTCGGTTTCAGGAACATGCGCTTGCCAGGATAATCAAAGGTCACCCTGAATCGCTTCAGTATTTCGTTGCCAAGGAAACCGTCTTGCCCAAGAATGACGGCTGTGCCCATATCGACATCGCTCATATACGCGACGAGGGGTTGACCAAACTCGAATGAACCTATTTGAATACCAGAAACTCTTCCCAGCTCAAAAGATGCTATTCCATTCAAGCCTTCATCAGTTGCTTCGATGTATTTGTGTTGAGTCTGAATTCCCAACTCGAAATATGTAAACAGAGCCAGCGGATAGGGTACACCGGTATCCACCAGAAGTTTTAACGATTTCGTCTTGTTGTCTTCGAGTGTGACCCTTGCTTCAACAACAGGTATATCGTAACTGAAGGATAGTTGAAGCTCCTGACCAGAATCCTTGGGATTACCAGAGCAAGACATTAACTAAAGAAAAAACGGGCTCTCTATACATGAGAGTCCGTTCCTTCATGACGGGTGTTAAGGGACCTAATGGGTATGTCAGAGGTACCCGTTGGGACCCCGGCCACTCTGGCAGGATAATGACAGTCTGTAACTCTAATAATATCAGTAGCGCGTACGGGATTCGAACCCGTGTTACCGGCGTGAGAGGCCAGCGTCCTAACCACTAGACGAACGCGCCAAACCTTACAATGTACGAAATTCTTCTTAGTGTGTCAACAGGTATCCGGTCTATTCTGTATCAATTTAACCTGTTGCATTTTATAAACATGAACCGGACTCGTCGCATTATCGCATTTCGGCCTAAGGTTTGCATAAAAAAATATAGGAATTCTTTGTCTTTTTATTCTTATATAACCTTATGAGTATGTTAAAATTTCTTGGTGTTGTCTTTTAAGTATGTATTATGTAGAAAACGAGATTTGAAACAATGAGGCTTTGCGCCATAGAAGATTTGAAAGAGGGAATGATTGTCGCTCGGCCGGTCTATGATGATCGGTTGGATTTTCTGCTTTCGGCGGGACAGCGAGTGAATCAGACAATCATCAACCGTTTGAAAAAGCTCGAGGTTTTTGACATCTACATCGAAGAACCCGGCACCGAAGACATTCATCCGCCGGCTTTCGTGTCTCAGAAGACCCGGCGGCGAGCTCATCGTCTGCTGAAGCGAACGTTTGATGAAATGATGAACTTAGCAGACCTCAGCCGCACAGCGAAGGAAGATGTTATAACGCTTCTTGAGAAGGACATGCGTTATCGAAACACGGTGCGAGTCGATGCGCTTAAAGACGTCATTAAGCGAACGCTTGGCGAATTAATCAAGAATAATACGGAAACATTCGAAGTTTCATTCGTGCACAGTTACCTGAATTATCACTATGAACATGCGTTGAATACGATGATTCTCTCGTTGGTAATCGCACGTGGATTTGGTTACAGCGAGGAAGAACTGCTGCAATTGGGATTCGCCGCGCTGCTTCATGACATCGGTAAAATGGTTTGGCCGGAACTTGCGAAGAAACGACGAACGGAACTCAATCGAGAAGAGATTGAAACGTTAAAGCAACATCCTGTTGTCGGAGCAAAGATTCTTGAGATTACATTTCCGAATTCGGCGGTTGAACAAGCGGGAATTCGTTGTCATCATGAACGTCAGGATGGGAAGGGATACCCTAAGGGGCTGGTGGGATCGAATTGCGAGCCAATTCGGCATCGGATTACCCGCCATGACGAAATTTTCCGGATGGCGGAGATCATCGCTGTGGCAAACGGGTTTGACAATTTACAAAAGGGAGAATATACCGGTGAAGCGTTATCTCCGATTCAAGCGGCGGAGACGCTTGTTCATCAGGCGGGAGAGGTATATAACAAGAAGATCGTTGACAAAGCGATTTCACTTATTAATGTCTATCCTGTCGGCGCGCTAATCGTCGTGAAATATGGCAACAACCACATTTCGCAGGGAATGAAAGGAGTTGTCAAGCGCAATGCATCCGAAAATTTGGAGCGCCCTGAAATCGTCCTGCTTTGGGATTCAAAAGGGCATCGTGTTTCGCCGCAAATGATCGACCTTGATACAGTGCACGATATTCAAATTGAACTTGTCTAATTCCTTTCTCTGGCGGCTTTTTTATCCCGGCATTTATCACGTTATTTCACAGGTATCAGTTTTTTCGTTTTTCACCAAACCCAAGAAACGCAGAAATTCTTGGGCGGTTCCCTTAGGATGACAAGCGTTCCATTCCTTTATCTTAGCGAAGTAAGCCTCGTCATTCACCTCGTCTGCATCATAGAGTGCTCTAATCGATTCGAGGGATTCCTCACCGTCGAGAGCATATTCGCATTTCACAGCACTGTTGATTTCGAGACTTTCTACTTCGCCATTTTCGTCCGGAAAAAGATTGAACGGATATAGCCTGCAGGTCACCGGTCGATGCAAATAAATCGTGCAAAGATTATCTTGGAGAAATTGGCAATGACCATCGACTTTGCGCAAGCCCATGAAGCGTTTTCCCTGTTTAAGTCGAATCCATCCGGGAGCGCGTCGGCTTTCTTTAACATCATCCGGCCAGTAAAATCGAACGATTCGATTTGCAGGTAAGCCGGTCGCTTCCATAATGCGCGCAACATCGCGGTCGGTGACAGGAACGATGGTTAGCGAGCAGCATTTCGCACAACCCGTGCATCGAAAATTCAGCAGTTGGTGCCAGTCGTCTATCTTGGTGCGTTTCATTGTGTTCCTAAGAATCCTAAATCATTCCTTACGTATCTGACAATTTACGAATTTTCTCTATGAAGTGCAAGCGGTTTGCCCGTTTGAGTATGAATAACCCGCAGCGCGAGAAAAGACTGCGGGTTAATTATTTTCGTATGGTGAATGTGTTATCTTACGGCTGGGTGGAGGACATGACGCGGTAGAATTTCAGCGTTCTTCCTGTTACTGCATCCGTATCGGTGAACGACGTGTCCGACGTCGACCCTTCAAACGTCGTGTAACTTCCGAATGCCGTCACATCACTGTACACCCGGCAATACGGCGAACCCAATGGATTCCAGTGCAATTCCATATTATCCCCTGAACGCATTACTATAACTTCTGGCGGTTCTTCATAATTATAGTACCCCGCCGCACGAATGAGTCGGTTACCATCTTTGCAATTCTCCCAAACGTCATTCTCCGCGTACCACTGGTACTGACAACCGTCATATAAATAACTGCGATCCGCAATTGCACCTGTCGTATCGCGCGCAAATGCCTCATAACCACCTGAATCCGGATTACTTACGCAATGTAAAAATCATCATACAACACCAGTGGCTCGTTATACACATCCCGTATCTGTACCGTTGCCCAATACGTCTGACCAGGCGGTAGTCCCCCGATCACATTGCCGACCGAACCTGTTGTATCATCAAACAGTACCGTTCCTGGCATTCCGGAAGGGCCATCGCTATCATACACTTCCACACGCACACGCTGATGCGCCGAATCCGGTTTCGCTCGTGCAACCGCAAATGAACTGCTGCACAAGATATACGGCGTCGCTGGTGGTGTGAATTTCACCGCCCAGCGGAATTGTGCGTAACCCGCCCAATTCGCGCGGTCTGCACTGCCGTTGTCATAGGAAAGCATTTCCCCGCATGTTGGATAGAGCTGGAAATCATATACTGGTGTTGTGCTCGCTGGACTGCAGATACCCCATGCCTTTATGTAATACGTATACGTACCACCATTCCATAGGCTTATGTTTGCCGCATGCTCGTCTGGATTACCCGTTAAATCCATATCCACCCAACTATATTCGCCAGATTCCCCAAAACGATAAAATAACCGAACCGTCCAGTCCGTAAGCTCGCCGAATACACTTGCAACAAACATTATCGAACCCGGTTCCCCATCGCCTTTCGGATCATGAACAATCACTGGCGGTTCTATTATATATTCACAACACGTCCAATCGGCTTGCTCGATATAGATCTCCTGAGGCCCTCCTACAACCGTATACTGGATACTCGTGTATGTACATCCGCTACTTACGACTTCAACCCACCAGTCATCGCCAATAGGTCCATTGCAATAACTAGGCGGAAAGAAGTAACCGGCACCCATTTCCAAATCTTGCCCGTTCATGGCAAACGTACAAACAAGCCCTTCTCCTGCGTAGATGTAAATTGGTTCGCCGTCTGGTATGGGATCTGAAGCGAAACAACTATCATAGGTTAAAGGCTGATTGTCGTTAATTGGAACATAAACAAAATGAACGGTCGCACCCTGACCGAAGGTGAAACTTGTCAACGTTAAAAGGGCTAATACAACAAAAAATCTTTGGTAGTCCATGGTGCACTCCTCTCATGGATATAGCAATATAGAATCATATCTCTTGAGAGTCAACAAGAAAATACAGTGGAAAAATTTAATTCCGGATATTTATAATCCATTTCCATAATAAACAAGCTCTAACTTGTACGGGGAATTGCGTATTTCTTTCGAGGAATGCCAGATTACCTTCGAGAATTACCATAAAAAAAGGCGACAGACTTTATAAAGCCTGTCGCCTTATGATTTCTAAAAAGATTAAATTGTCTTACGGCTGCGTGGAGGACATGACGCGGTAGAATTTCAGCGTGCTGCCCAGCACCGCATCCGTATCGGTGAACGACGTGTCCGAGGTCGAGCCTTCGAATGTCGCGTAACTCCCGAACGCCGTCACATCACTGTACACCCGGTAATACGACGCCCCTGTCGGATCCCAATGCAGCTCCGCATCATCCCCCGAACGCAGCAGCACTACCACCGGCGGCTCCTGATAATAGCCCAATGCTCGAATAATTCGGTTTCCATCCTTGCAGTTCTCCCAAACATCATTCTCCGCGTACCACTGCTCCAGACAGCCGTCATATAAATAACTCCGATCCGCGATTGTTCCTGTCGTGTCCCGAGCAAACGCTTCGTAACCGCTCGAATCCGGATTGCTCACCGCAATGTAAAAATCATCGTACAACACCAGCGGCTCGTCATACGCATCCCGAATCTGCACCGTCGCCCAATACGTCTGTCCCGGCGGTAACCCGCCGACTTCATTACCCGCCGAGCCGGTGACCTCATCGAACAACACCGTTCCCGGCATCCCCGATGGGCCATCACTATCATACACTTCCACGCGCACCTGCTGATGTGCCGAATCCGGCTTCACTCGCGCCACTGCAAACGAACCCCCACATAACGTATAGGGCGTCGTCAACGGCGTGAATTTCACCGCCCAACGGAATCGCGTGTCGCCTGCCCAATTCGCGCGATCCGCACTCCCATCATCATAGTACAGTGCTATGGTGCATGAAGGATAAAGCTGAAAATCATACACCGACGTCGTGCTCGCCTGACCGCCGACATCATACGCTTTCACATAATACTCATACGAACCGGCATCCCAAAGGCTCACACTCGCCGCATACTCATTCGGATTCCCTGTCGATGACATGTCTGTCGAATCGTAAACTCCCGCGCCTTCAAGCCGGTAAAACAACCGCGTTGTTACTCCCGGAAGTTCGTCGAAAACTCCCGCCACGAACAGCACCGACCCCGGTTCGCCGTCGTCTTTCGGATCATGCGCAATCACCGGCGGATCATCTTCCTCAATCGAAAAATCTGCATCCGATACATCCAAAACAGCGGGCGCCGAAACGCTGCTGATTTGAATCCGCGCCTGCGTCGTCAGCGGCCCGGTTACATTCCAGGACTGAATCCCGTCATTCGTCGTGCTGGCGTACAACGTCTCCCAACTCGATGGATAATCGCGGTCAAGTTTAATCTTGACATCTCCGGTTACGCCAACCGATGTCCATATAATATCTTCCGGTATTCCTACTGTCCAGACATCTCCTCCATTCGGAATCAGTACGGTAATTTCGTTCACGCCGTTCGCGATGGTAAAATTCGCGTTGGATGTGTCTCCCACTCCGATATACGAAGCAGCCAAGACGCGAATGCGAGCATTCGACGTCGTCGGGACAGTGACTTCCCAGAGATATTCACCGTCGTTTGCCGTATTCGATATGATGCGCTCCCAAGGGCCGCCCGGATAGCTGAAGTTGATATCAATATGGATATTGCCGTTATAGTTTTCGCTTGTCCATCGAACAGTATCTATGTCATCGACATACCAGGTTTCCCCACCGTTTGGCGTAAGTACAATAATTTCGCTCGGAGGAATAATTCGTCGAATTGCTCCTTCCACCCATTTACTGCATCCTTCCCACGGGCAATAGAGTTCATCCACGGTGTACCATGTGTTGTGGCTGCTGTCCCAGCCATAATTCATGTGTACCTGATTGGTTCCGGAAACTCGCCATCCGTCGCAGACGATGGAATGCGCGTAAATGAAATACTGCATTGGCCGCAATTGATTCAATTCGGCAACGAGCATCGAAAACCATTCTTCCGGTGAACCATAGGATGCGCGTTCCTGATAATCTATCTGGCCTGAATACCCGAAGTGAATCTCAAAAGCATCCACAGCATTCGAAATATAGGCACCGGAACCGCAATGACCATACATCATATCTTCCGCGACTCCAACTTCGTAACAGAGCTCCGCGACAGCGTCTTCTTGTGCTTGAGTTTCTCCGCCGTCGTAGCGGTCGAGGATGTTTTCCCAGTCATAAGGATCGTTTAAAGTAACCGACAGGCTTTCTCCGGGAGTGGACCCTCCGCACGAGTTGTCCCCCTCCCACCAATATGTGTAGCTGCCGATACCGCTACTCGGAGATTTGTGATAGTAGAGAATTTGAGCGGTTGCCGTGGCGACACATCCGACGACACATCGACCGCCGTCGCCCATCGGACAAAATTGGTAGTATGGGTCACTCTGATGCCAACTGCACGTCAACAATGGATCAACACTCATAATCCCATAAGGATTCTCTGTCTGGTTTTCACTGTCGATTCTGCTGCGGAAATTTTCATCCCGGACAGCTTTCGTAAAGGTTCCGTAGTCAGCGGTGTACGCTTGCCATAAAGCGCGATGGTGTTCAATCGCATCATGTAATGGTTGCCATTCGGCGGGCGGATTCGGATCCGCTAAATATTGAGACACCAAGAGAATTTTATCGCTCATTACTTCTTTCATCATCTCACAGAAGCCGTCTTCCCGGTTGGCATCAAATGAAGAGACCGTCGAGTACGCTGTTATCGGCGGCAATTCCTGATAGGCGGGAGTAATGATATAGCCGCCGCCAATAATGGACAAAGCAAAGCCGACAAGCTGTCCTTGGTATTCGATTTTTTGTGTTGATACAGGAGTGAAATCGGCGGCAGTCGTCCATCCCCATTCCACTTCCTGACCTAAACGCAGCCAGTTGTTTGCAACCGCCACGGCAGCTTGTGGATTTGCCGGAGTCAGTTGAGAAAAGCCGGAGCTATAATTCGCAAAGACAATCAACACAATAAGGAATAAGCTCGCGAATCCTTTCCATGAAGACATCAAATCCTCCATTTCATCGATGCTGTTCTAAAGGTTCTTAAATTCTCGCCCGGCCTTACGGCTGATCCGAAGATTTCACTTGATAAAACTTAATCGCTCCGTCAACAATCGCATTCTCGTCTGTGAATGTCACATCTGTTGTCGTGCCTTCGTGTGTTGCGAAAGCGCCAAACGGTGCCGTATCGCTGTAAATTTTATAGTAAGGAACTCCTGTCGAACTCCAATAAAGTACTGCGTCGTCTCCCGTTCGACTAACCACCACTTCCGGGGAAATGATGTTGGATATGGTAAAGTTGGCGTTGGACGTGTCTCCGACTGAAGGATCCGCGTCGTTGGTCACGCGAATCCGCGCGCTTGTTGTTGTGGGGACGGTCACGAGCCACGGATGAATCCCGTCGTTGGCCGTGCCGGATACGATAGTCTGCCACGGGCCGCCGGGGTAAGAAAAGTTGATAGAAATGCTGACATTTCCCGGGACGCCGATGCTGGTCCACGTAATATCTCTCGTCTGTCCTACAGCCCATATTTCACCGCCATTGGGTGCTGTCACCGTGATAGTAACCGGAGCAGCAGTCCACCAGCAAGCATAAGCATCTCCAGCATCATTGCGTAAATCCACCCAGACCGAATAAAAGCCGTCATCGCGGAAAGATGTTCCACAGTAATCCCCAAGCCAGTTGGAACTGGATGGATCCGATGCCACATCTGAGACAGCAAAGTTTGTCAGCCATGACGTTCCTCCGTCAGTGGAGACAGTTGCATAGGTTTTGTACTCGCATCCGGTCGGATCTTCGCGTCTGTCGAGCCAGGATAGACCAACTTCGCCTGACATAGGATGTACGGCCATCCATTGCCACCATTGCCAGCGGGATGTGCCATCATCGTTCACCATCACAGGAGATGACCATGTCGAACCTCCATCCGTTGAACGGCTTAGTAAAATATCCGGTTCGCCGCTGCTGGCGTCCGTCCAGCAGACATATATCCAGCCGTTGTATGGGCCACCGGAGATGTCACAGCCAATCACCGGATAAGAAGGCGTGCGAAACGTGCCGCATGGATTGCTGGGAAAGTTGTCATTGAACGAAGCGACTGTGATATCGGAGCCCCATGTCAATCCTCCATCTGTGGAACGGTCAAATTTAACATTGCCGCCGGCATAATCGAACCAAACGGCATAAACTTCACCGTTCGGTCCTACGGCTGGGCAGGAAAATTGACAACTGTACGAACTTGAGATTTGAAGTGGAGTTGAGAACGACGTGTCGCCATTCGTCGAGCGAGAAAAATAAATAGGGGAACCTCCTGCGGCAAGGAATTTAGTCCACGTAACATAATAGTTGTTTTCATAGGGCGAATCCGATACATAATCGCACGTAGCAAAAGGTTTGTCTTCAAAGTCATAGGGAGGGGAGCCCTGATGATCTTCCACGGCTGCGGCGCTCGACCAGTTTGAACCATTGTCTGTGGATGTCTGCACATAAAGTCCATTATCATCTGTGCTGCGGTCGAAAGCGATATAGGAGGCATACATGCGTCCGTTGTTATCTACAGCGGTCACCGGATCACCGGCGGCATCATAGTTGTACGCCGTGGGACCTCGCGCAACCAGCGCATCTGCCCATGAATCGCCTCCGTCCGTGGACACATAGAATCCGGCTGAAGCGTCGCCGTTGCGGTAATCATTCGAGCCGGACATAACGTTATCGGTATTTATCGGACTGGCGGAAATCGGGGTTTCGTTCTGGGTATTGCCGTAACTGTCCTGATTGCAGCGTGCGTCAGGCCCAGCATAGTCCAGATGATGAAAATCGTGAAAATCCGTCACCGGCTTATAGAGGACAACACCCGAAACAGGCACATTTGAACGAGCTTCGATTGCCAAGCCTTTGGTTGTCTTTTTGAAATGGAGCTTTTCCGATGATTTCTCCGTATCTGCTATGATCCCGCTGACCACAAGGCAACACATGGCTAAGGCGAGAAACATTGTTCTTAATCGTCGCATTATCATCCTCCGGCAAATAGATAGACGGGTCCTATCCTTGGTATTCTAAGAATAGGACCCGCAAAAAATGCGCCCTACGGTAGTGTAGATGAAAGGACGCGGTAGAATTTTTTGTCGCTTGATGACGCGGCGTTCGTATCAAAGAAGAGCGTATCGGACGCTGAGCCTTCCAGCGTCGTATACGTTCCAAACGGCGTCGTGTCGCTGTAGATTCGATAGAATGGAGCTCCAGTATTACTCCAATGCAACTCCGCATCATCGCCCGCTCGATACACCACAACTTCCGGCGGATTTTGCTCATAACCTAATGCGCGTATCAGCCGGTTGCCGACCTTGCAATTTTCCCACGCGTCATTCTCGTTGTACCATTCAAACGTGCAGCCGTCATACAAGAAACTGCGGTTGCTGTTGGCGCTCGTCGTGTCGCGTGCGAACGCTTCATATTTGAGCGTGTCCGGATTGCCTACGGCGATGAAGAAATCATCATAGAGTACCAGTGGTTCGCCGGAACCGTCGCGCAAGACGACCTCTGCCCAGTGCGTCTGATCAGTTGGCAGTCCGCCAATCACGTTGCCGATCGAACCCGTGGTGTCGCTAAAGAGTAGCGCTCCCGGTTCGCCGCCACTTTCGTCGTAAACTTCAACGTAAATATGCGTGTGTTCCGCGTCGGGTTTGTCCGGGGAAATTCCCACGCGCGCGCCGCAGAGCACAAATGGTGTTGCCGGCGGTGTGAACCTGACCGCCCACCGGAATTCTTCGACGCCCGCCCAATTGAACCGGTCAGCGCTGCCGTTGTCATAGGAAATCGTCGTGCCGCACACCGGGTAGAGCTGGAAGTCATAAACATCCGTGTAGTCGGTTTCGGAGCCTACATCGATGGCGCGCAAATAATATTCATAATCTCCGGCATTCGGCAATGAAAGTGTTGCCGAGAATTCGTCCGGATTGCCGGTACTGCTCATCGCGGTGGAATCCCATGTGCCTGCGCCGACAAGCCGGTGAAATGCCTTCATCGACACGCCCGCCATATCATCGTAAGCGAACGCCACGACTAACACACTGCCGGGCTCGCCGTCGTCCAGTGGATCATGCGCAATCGTTGGCGGTCCACCGAGACCGACGATTTCAAAGTTGGCGTCGGAAATATCGGTGTAAGTCGGATCGGACAAACTGGAAATCCGAATGCGAGCGGTGCTGGTGGCTGGCGTGGTGACCGTCCAGTCTTGTTGGTAGTTCGTGAGCGGAATCGATGCGTAGAGCGTTTCCCAGTCGTCAGCGGGATAGCTGCGGTTCAATTCGATTTTGACATTGCCGCTGAGGCCCTCAGTTGCCCATTGAATCGGTTCACTGTCGTCCTCGTACCATGTTTCCCCGCCGTTAGGATTGTACACATCCAGATAAGGATCCGCGATCGTGAAATCCGCATCGGAAATATCCACAGCGCTCGGTTCGTTAATGCTGGTGATGCGAATGCGCGCATCTGAGGTGACCGAACCGGTGACGGTCCAGGATTGGACGCCGTCATTGGCGGTGCTGGCGTAAAG
>CAZADO010000213.1:0-5458 GCA_964483885.1 uncultured Alphaproteobacteria bacterium
TATGTAAAAGCAGGCAGTTTTATTCCCACAAGACCGCATTTTGAAACAACGCGTGATTATACTACGGATACTTTAATCGTGCATTATTATCCAGACGCAAATGTTCCTCTCTCTGACGGCATTCTCTATAATGATGACGGAACCACGCCTGATGCTTACGCGATAGACAGCTATGAGACGATAGCGTTTCAAGGGAACGCTTCAGAAGATGACATTAGCATCCACATCGAGCGTGATAATCACGGGTATCCCGGCGCGCCGGATTCGAGGAAGATAGTTTTCCAATCGCATCGCATAGCGACGCAGCCTGAAACGGTTCAGATTGCAGGGAATTCTTTGATGTTCGTGTCAACAATGGCAGAATTTCTATCCGCCGATTCCGCTGTTTACTATGATACTGCAGAGCATCATTTGCATATCGGTTTTGTATGGGATGGTGTTGCGACCACTCTTTCGATTGAAGGAGAACAACTGTTACATGCGCGTCCTTCTCGCAGTGTACAACTGCCGGAAATCACGCTCTATTCGAACTATCCGAATCCGTTTAATTCCACGACCCAAATCCAATTTGATATAGCTAAAGCCGCTGACGTGACAATGAAAATATATGACATCATGGGTCGCGAGGTTCGGACGCTGCTTCATCATGACTATTTCACACCGGGTACGCGTGTTGTAACATTCGATGCGCAAGAGTTGCCGTCGGGGATTTACTTCTGCCGCTTGCAAACGCGAGATATTTCCGTAACGAAGAAGATGGTGCTGCTGAAGTAATTTATTTTCTTAAGCATAATCACCCCCTTCTTCCTCCCGCGGGCGGGGGGATAAAAAAAGTCTGTAAGCACGACGCTTGCAGGCTTGTTGTTAGAAGCAAATTTTCATTTCCACCGGGCGGGTGACACACCCACCACGGCGCAGAAATTCTTGCGCGAGGGGTGGGGGCACCCACTCGCGGCGGGAAGTTGCGGTCGGATCAAGCGACCCGGCTCTCGACGGGGATTACTGTAACGCCGGGGCATGCGTCCCGCTTGCCCGATATGCCCATTCTCCAGTTTCGTCGCAAAGTTCGTAGCGGTCTTGGTATTCACGTCCATGACGTGCGATATAATCGACCGCTTCGAGGAGAGTCTGGAATTCTTCCTCGGTCACTGTCGGAGAAAGGCTAATACGTACCCAACCGGGTTTTTCGCCAATGTGCCCTTTCGCGAGGTTTTGTTGAATATCGGACGAATGTTCCTGTTCGATATGCAGCAACAGATGCCCGTAAGGACCTGCGCACATACAACCGCCGCGCACCTGTATTCCGAATAAATCACTGAAAAGAATCGCTGCCAGATTGTGATGCAGATCGCGGAAAATTAGCGAGACGATGCCCAGACGTCTTGTTTCTGTTAATCCGAGCACAAGCAAGTCAGGATGGCGCGTCCATTCATCGAGGGCGCGTTTCAAATAGTCCTGCTCGATTCTTTCGATACGCTCCGGCCCTAAAGCAGCTTTCAAATCAAACGCCAGTCCCGCCTGAATCGATTGCACGATTGGCGGTGTCCCTCCGGTTTCGCGTTCTTCGATTCTCGAAAGGTAGCGATGATCCCATGGCGATGTGTAGAGCACGGTTCCTCCGCCCGGTTCGGCAGGGACACGGTTGGTAAACAATTTCCGATTAGCGACTAAAAGGCCAGGAGTTCGCGGTCCGCCGAGGAATTTATGTACGGAGAAAAAAATCGCGTCGAAATAGGCTTCCGGTTCATCCGCCGGATGCATATCCACATGCACATACGGCGCTGCCGCTGCATAATCGAAAAACGCCCATGCGTTATGATGATGCAGCACTTTGGCGAGCTCATGGCAGGGATTCAGGATGCCTGTGACATTCGAAGCCGCGCTGAAAGTGCCGATTTTCCATGAACGGTCTTTGTACAGCGAGAGCTTCGCGTCCAAATCCTCCACACTGATGCGTCCTTGCTTGTCGAAATCCACATAGACCACTTCGCCGATGGTTTCCCGCCACGCAATGTCGTTGGAATGATGTTCCATCATCGAGCGGAATACTACAGGTCGCCGCTTGCGAGGAATCTGATCCGCAAACCGGTAAGCCTCATCAAGCTGATCGGGAATGCGCAAGCCCAGCACCGTAATCATGCGGTTGATGGCGCCCGTCGAACCGTTCCCCACCGGTATCAACACATCATCCTTCGAGGCATTAATATAACCTGCAATGCGCTTGAAAGCATGCTCGTAGTATTTGGTCATTTGCTGGCCGGTGAAGTTCGATAATGTATGCGTGTTGGCCATGTAAGGCAGGACGTGCTCGGTTAGCTCGTCTTCAATATCTCGATGGAAACGGCCTGAAGCGATAAAATCGAAATAGCGCAAAGGTTTCATTCCGAACGGCGTTTCAAGCTTCAGCCCTGCGCCGATGACTCTTGAGCGCACATGTTCCATAAAGCGTTGTTCTTCAGCCTGATTGTCAGTCACAACGGCTGTTCGAGGTTTCTCGGCAAGAACATCAACAAGTCTTTCGGTGAAAAGTGGATTTGTCATGTTAATTTCGCTTGTTTTTGGTAAAAATGGAGAACACAATCCATGAATATAATATACCACAAAAGGTATTCAGGGTCAAGGATAAAAAATGCGTACCATCTCAAGGATTTTTCTTTCGTTCTTGCTTTCGCCTGAGGATTTAACTATATTCTATTTATATGTTTCGACTGGAAAAGTCTCATTTTACTTCCAAAGATGTGAAAATGAAAACCGAAATTTACGCCACCATAGATGTCGGATCCAATTCTATCCTTCTTTATATCGCCGAGAAAGATGAACAAGGTCATTGGACACCCGTCATGGATAGGGTTGAAGTGACTCGCTTAGCGGAAGGGCTTCAAGCAACCGGTTTTTTAAAAGCTGAGGCGATGAAACGGACGGTGCGTGCATTGTCAGGCTTCATGGCGCTGGCAAAAGAACAAGGCGCTGTTCAAGTTGCGGCTGTCGGGACGATGTGCCTGCGTGCGGCGAAAAATGCGGGCGACTTTCTGCAACAGGTCAAAAACGAATGCGGCCTTACTGTCAAGGTTATTTCAGGGGAAGAAGAAGCCCGGCTTTCTTTTCTTGGGGTGAAATCCGGCATGAATCTTTCCCGCGGCAGGTTTGTTATCTTCGATATCGGAGGTGGGAGCACCGAATTCATTTTCGCGAAAGGAGAGCACATTGAACGTAAGTTCAGCATCAACATCGGAGCCGCTGGACTAACAGAAAAGTACTTGATATCGAATCCCGTGACGAAAGAAGAATTGGCGATGATGCTGAACGCAGTTCAAGCATCGTTCGCGGACTTCGAAGCAGATGGAAAAGTGGATGCTTTAATAGGTATCGGGGGAACGTTGACTACGATGGGAGCTGTGTTGCATCAGGTCGCCGTTTATGATCCGGATATTATTCACGGATATGTTCTGAGCCTTGCGGAAATCGAGCGCCAGTTAGAACTCTATCGCTCCAAGACCATTGAAGCGAGGAAAGCCATCGTCGGGCTTCAACCGGAAAGAGCCGATGTGATTCTGGCGGGCGCGGGGATTGTCCGGACAATACTGAAAAAATTCGGCGTTGATGCTGTAACCATCAGTGATAGAGGCGTCCGGCATGGCTTGATGATGGATCGGTTCGGATAGACAGAGAATTTCAGATAGAAGCGGTTATTGCTAAATAACTCAAAATGTATTATATTATACGATAAACGAAAAGGAGAATCTTGCGTAAATCTTTCTTAAAAATTGTGATTGGAGTTTTCTTCGGTCTTGCTTTGCTGGTGGGTGCAAGTACGGCTCAACCGCAGGCTAAGGTTGATTCGGCATCGGTTGCGCTTATCAAACCACAGACTCGTGCAGGGCAGGATGCTTCCGGCGATGGTCAGTTTGCACGCGCGGGAGTCCGGCTTGACAGACCTTTGGTTGTTCGAGTGGTTCAAAAATCTGCGGTCCCCGTTAAAAACTGGCAGGTTCATTTCTCGCTTATTTCTCAACCCATGAAGGCTGAAGGGACGCTAATCGAACCGAGAGTAGTGCGGACGGATGCTCACGGTTTCGCGCGCACGAATCTCCTGTTGGGATCGCAACAGGGCGACTATGTCGTTTCGGCAAGAATTCACAACCCAAGCGGGGAAAGTGATGAAGTTTTCTTCGATGCTCATGCGCGGAGATCCAACTGGGTCTTTATGCTGGTCATCGGGCTCTTTGGCGGATTAACGCTTTTCCTCTATGGAATGCACATCATGTCCGAAGGCCTGAAGCAGAGCGCCGGCCATAAGATGCGTTCGATTTTGAAGAAGCTGACGAAGAATCGGATCATCGGTGTTCTGGTGGGAGCGTTCATCACGGTGGTGGTTCAGAGCAGTTCGGCGACAACCGTCATGCTGGTCTCGTTCGTTCAGGCGCGATTGATGACGTTCGTACAGACACTGGGAGTGATTTTGGGAGCGGGTATCGGTACCACGGTTACTGCGCAACTCATTGCTTTCAGATTGACGGATGTCGCTCTGCTCATCATGGCCGTCGGTTTTCTGATGCGATTCGTTTCCAAAGTGGACTGGGTACGCAATACCGGCGATTTCCTTCTGGGATTCGGAATGCTTTTCTTTGGCATGTACATCATGTCAGAGGCCATGTCGCCGCTGAGGAACTATACTCCCTTCACGAATATGCTGACATCTTTGCAAGCGCCCCTGTTTGGAGTCCTGATTGGGACAGCATTTACCGCCATTATTCAGAGCAGTGCCGCCTTCATTGGAATCGTTATGGTTCTGGCTCAGCAAAATCTGATTCCACTCGAAGCCGGTATTTCACTGCTTTTGGGCGCCAACATTGGAACCTGCATCACCGCGGTTTTAGCAAGTTTGGCCACAGGGCGGGAAGCGAAGCGTGTGGCGCTGGCGCATACGCTTTTCAGAGTTATCGGCGTGCTTATTTTTATCGGGTGGATTCCAACTTTTGCGAATTTCATCCGTAGCTTAACCGATAGCCTCCCTCGACAAATCGCTCATGCTCATACGGTGTTCAATGTAGGAATGACAATTCTGTTTTTGCCTTTTTTAAACTGGATGGCAAAACTTGTTTACAAATTGCTGCCGGATAGGCCGGAACGGGAGGTTGTGTCTCCCTATAAAATCAAGCATCTGGAAGACAGTTTGATTTCCACGCCTTCGCTGGCGCTGAGTCTGGCGAAAGTCGAGGTGCTTCGATTGGGCGGCAAAGTGCAGACGATGGTCAAAGATATTATCGAACCCTTCTTAAACGGGCGCATGTCCATGTTGGACGACATCCATGAACAGGAGGAAGAAGTCGATTTTCTCCATGAGGAGATTATGAAATATCTGACGAAAATCAGTCGTCAGAGCATTGCGAAGGAGCGTGTGGACGAAGCGTTCCAGATGCTGCATACCGTGGTGGAATTGGAACATATCGGCGATCTT
>CAZADO010000214.1:0-7930 GCA_964483885.1 uncultured Alphaproteobacteria bacterium
CCTGCCACTTTGACAATCAAGCGGGATTTAGACGCTCCCAGTTCATAAGCCGTTTTAAAAAATCGAGGAATGGCTGTATCCGCGAACATCCAAGGATTCTTGGCCGCCTTCTGGGGATTCACGGATGATTCCGGCAGCATATAATGCAGAATTCCTCCCACATGAGCGACCGGATCATAAATCGCCACTCCGATACAGGAACCTAAAGCATGGGTGACAACAATATCGCCTTCAGTGGTCGCGAGTTTCATATCCGCGACGCCAACAATATGACGCATACGCCCTGACTTTCTCTTACGCTTTGCGATAAATCGTAGGCTTGATATACTGAAACTGATGTGTCGTTCCGGTCAGGCTTTCCGAGTGGCCTAAAATCAAGTACCCCCCGCTCTTGAGCTGTTCATAGAAGCGATTGACAAGCCTGTTCTGCGTCGGCTTATCGAAATAAATCATGGTATTCCTACAGAAAATGAAATCAAACTGTCGCTTCATCGGCCACTTTTCCATGAGATTCAACCGCCGATATCGAACCAAACGTTTCACCTCATCTGTGATACCATAGAACTTGCGCCCTTTCTCACCGACCTTTACGAAATATCGATGCAGTAGAACACTTGGGATTGCCCGAACGCGATCCTCATGATAAATCCCATTCTGCGCAATTTCCAGAACTCGTGTGGAGATATCACTCGCTAAAATTCTCGGATCAAAGCGGTTCGGATTCGGTAAATGCTCCAACAGACAAAGCGCCAGCGTATACGGTTCTTCACCGGTGGAACATCCCGCACTCCAGACGCGCACGGAAGCATCCCCTCCTTTGCTCGCTCTCTCAACAATCCCGGGAAGAATCGTGTCTTTCACGAAATCGAAATGCGTCTTCTCGCGAAAAAAACTGGTCAGATTCGTCGAAAGAGAATCCAACATGGTAATCAGCTCGTCCTGAGTCTGATCCTCTTCCACATAACGAAGATAGTCCCCGAGATCATAGATGTCCAAAGAACGCATGCGCTTGCTCAATCTCGCTCGAACTAACTCCGATTTGGCCTCGGTCAATTTAATCCCAGCGACCTCATGAACAAGAGTACAAAGCGCGTTAAAATCCCGGTCTCTTATCCGAATCTCTCGATAACTCGACAATGCCTCAGAATGCATAGGAATCCTTTTCTCACCAATGGTGAGATCTAAGCCACAGCGGAGACTTCCGTCAATTCCTCATCACCTAAAACTTTATCAATCGCCAACAGGATTTTGACCGAGCCCTTCGCCTTGCCCATACCAAGGATGAAGTCCGTATTAACACTTGTTCCAAATGACGGAGGATCCTCGATGTCTTCACCGGCCACATCAAGAACTTCCGAAACCTGATCCACCACAATTCCCATCAGCGTTCCCAGCACGTCAACGACGATGATGCAGGTCTCAGCGGTGTAGGAAGCTTCTTCAATCCCGAATTTAAGGCGAAGATCAATCACGGGAATCACTTTACCGCGCAAATTAATCACCCCTTTTATATAGGACGGCATATGGGGAACGGCGGTGATGTCCATAATTCCGTTGATTTCACGGACCTTAAGAATCTCCAGACCATATTCCTCTCCGGCAAGAACGAAAGTGAGGTACTTCCCCGCCTTACTCTCCTGCGAAGTTGTCGCTGAAGTCGCCGTAGATGTCATTTGATCACTCATTTTCTGCTCCTATCTTGTTAACAAAGATTCGTTATGGACTGTTTGTGGCGGCGCAAACGATACCTTCAATATCGAGAATAAGAGCGACTCGGCCATCCCCCATTATCGCGCCGCCCGAGACGCTTTTAGCGTTTTTGAAAACTGTCCCGAGATTCTTAATCACAACCTGCTGCTGATCCATAATCTCATCGACCATAATCGCGCAGCGTTTCGTATTGCTTTCGGCAACCACCAGAATCGCGTCCTTCGGCTCCTGCAATGCATCCGTGATATTGAAGAGACGATGAAGCCTGAAGAGGGGAACAAGACTCCCCCGCAATTGTATCATTTCTCCCTTTTGTTCCACGGAGAAGAGCTGATCCGCTCTCGGACGAAGGGATTCCGTTATCATAATTGTGGGAATGATGTATTCTTCGCTGCCCACTCGAACCACCATGCCGTCGATAATCGCCAATGTCAGAGGAAGCCGCAAAACAAAGGTCGAACCTTTGCCGGGAATCGAACTGACTTCCACGTTCCCTCGCGATTTCTCGATATTCGACCGCACAACATCCATCCCCACTCCTCGACCGGAAACGTCGGTGACTTGAGACGCCGTCGAAAATCCGGGCTGGAATATCAAGCGATGTACTTCGGCATCCGTAAGTTCAGCGTCCGGATTGATGAGTCCTTTCTCGATAGCTTTCCGGCGAATCTTCTCTAAAGGAAGCCCGCCACCGTCATCCTGCAAGGTGATGACGACTCCGCCGCCTTCATGCATCGCTCCGAGGGTAATATTCCCTGCGGAAGGTTTTCCGTTTCGCTCGCGCTCTTCCGCAGGCTCAATACCATGATCCACAGCATTCCGCACAAGATGAACCAGAGGATCAGCGATGAGTTCTACCATATTCCGATCCAGCTCCGTATCTTCTCCCTCGAGTTTCAGTATGACTTCTTTACCCGATTTGCGAGACAAATCTCGGACAAGGCGAGCCATCTTCTGAAAGGTAGCCTTGACACTCACCATGCGCATCGAGAGAGCCAACTCCTGCAAAGAGCGAGTGATTTTACCCAGATGCCCCACTTTCTTTTTTAAATTATGATCACTGCTGGTTTGAACCAGATTATCCTGACTGACCATCGCTTCGGCAATCACCAACTCGCCGACGTAGTTTATCAGATTATCGAGACGAGCAGTACCCACCTTCACCATCGCATCCACATCCTGACTCTTTGCTTTCGGATTTTCGGGAAGTTTTTGCTGTTGAAGAGCTTTAGCAACTTCCTTCGCCTGTGCCTTTCCCGTTCGAACCAGAATTTCGCCAAGCGGTTTTTGTCCCCCCTGAGCCTGCTCGTTAGCAGCTTCTTCCACATCTTTCAAAGATGCCGCACCGCTTTCCACGAGAATGTCTCCCACGCGCGGCTTTTCAGGGGGAGGTTCCTTCTTCTTCCGGTCAGTGATCTCTTCAGGATGCTCTAAAAGATGCTGAAGCTCGTCATAATTCGGGCACGCTTCGGCATACCCTCGGTCCACGGAGTCCAGAAGATTTTCGACAAGAAACTTCAAACCATCCAGCGCTTCAAACGCAAGATCAGCGTTGCCTTCAACCAATGTCAGCGAACCTTTGCGCGCTCGGTCAAGGAATGTCTCTGCGACATGAGCCAGATCCGTTAGGTATTCGAGCCCTAAAAAACCAGCGACTCCCTTAATCGTATGAAAGGCACGAAAAACAACGTTGACCGCCTCCTTATCCTCGGGATCCGTCTCGATATCCAGCAGAGAAACCTCGGCATTCTGGATATGCTCCAAAGCTTCGCTTTGAAACTCCGTCGCAAGTGTCACATCAATATCCGAAGGCAAGGTAAAGCGTTTTTCGCCCGTTGTCGTTTCAGAAACCGCCGCAGGCGTCCCTGTCTCTTCAGCAGCGTGCGTTTCCTTACTTTCCGAAGCATTCGATACACCCGTTTCAGAAGATGTTTCCGGTTGGTTTTCTATTTCCAACACAGCGAAAACCTCCTCCAGCCGTGCTCTTATTTTTCCTAAAACCTTGACAAGTTTCGATGTATCCTTCTCCAATTCAATCGTGGATTTCGCTTCCTGAAGAAATGCCGTCATTTCATGAAGTTCGAGCACGGCGGTCTCTTCCGCCCAACTGCGAATCATGTGAATCGTGCGTTTGAGAGCTTTCTTGTCGCCCTCGTCGATGGCTTCGATTTCCTCTCCAAGTCGTGTCAGCCTCGCCTCGCGTTTACCGGCAAACTCAGCTAAAAGCTTATCCCGTTCACCCTGCTCAGGTTCTGCGGTTTCTTCTTCTGTCTGTTGATCCAGAGTCTGCATCATTGAAACGATTTTACCAAGCTCTTTCTCACCGACATCCGGAGAATCATACTCTTCGAAAATGAGTTTGCGTACCACCTCTGAGGCTTGATCGGCAAGCTTTCGGATTCTACCTGTGGTAGATGGATTTTTCTTCAAAGCCTGGAACATGTCAAGAATCTGCGTGCAGGCACGGGGATCAGAAGCCTTCAGTAAAACAAGTTCAGTGGCAATTGAATTGATAGCTTGCTGTGAAGCGACACTCTCTTCCATGGCAGTTTCTCTCCTTGCAAACCAATAGCAGTTGGTTCCAGAGACTATCTCTCAAAACCGGCACATGTTACGTCGTTTTGAAAGACTCGGATGGGGAGCGCCGAGGTTCGGCGTTCCCCTCTTTTCCTTTAAAATTCGTCGTCATTGTCCGAAAACGGTATAGCATGTTCAGGCTTCTTGGGCATATTCGCGCGAGAATGAATCTGGTGCGGAAACGTTTTGGGAACGCGCTTCGTCTGACGGAGTACCGACACCTTGGTGTGATGTGTCGTTGCACTCTGACTTCCCACTAAGATGGTCAGTTGAGCCACGGATTCTTTCATCGTTTCCGCCTGTCCGTTCAACTCTTCTGCCGCCGAAGCGCTCTCTTCAGCATTCGCCGCATTCTGCTGCGTCACCTTGTCCATCTGGCTCACAGCACTGTTTACCTGTTCAATCCCTTGTGCTTGTTCATACGAGGCCTCGGAAATCTCAGTTACTAAATTCACCACCTTATCCGTCGAGCTGGTCACTTCATTGAGTGCTGTCTTCAGACCCTCAACAACCTGCACACCTCCTGAAATGCGAGAGACCGTGTCATCAATCAGCACACTCGTATTCTTCGCCGCTTCTGCGCTACGCATCGCCAAGTTCCGCACTTCTTCGGCCACCACTGCAAAACCCCTCCCCGCTTCCCCAGCGCGAGCCGCTTCCACCGCCGCATTGAGCGCCAATAAGTTCGTTTGAAACGCGATTTCATCAATCGTCTTGATGATTTTGGATGTCTTATCGGATGACGATTGTATTTCTTTCATCGCCATGTCCATATCATTGGCGCTGCCGGCGGCTTTGCCTACCAAAGTTTTAGTCTCACTCATCAACCCCGCCGCTGATCCTGCATTATCCGCATTTTGTTTGGTCAATGATGCCATCTCTTCAAGACTTGCACTGGTTTCTTCGACAGATGCCGCCTGCTCGCTGGCGCCTTCAGCCAGTGACTGACTGGATGACGAGACTTGACCTGACGCAGACGCAATCTGATCAGCGCCTTCATTTAAATCGTCGACGATTCGTTTCAGAATCATGACAACTTTTTTATCGACACCAAGATAAGTCGTCACGACAGTGATAAGAATCGTTCCCAAAGCCAGTAAAATTGCCCAGCGTTGTTGTGCGCGAAAGGAATCGTACGTCCCGGAAATGGAAGAACGAAGACTGATAATCCCCATAGGATCGCCGACAGCTCCATTATGACAATCCACGCACGATGCTTCTGCGAGAATCGGAACGACCATCCGAATGACTGGCTCTCCCGAGAATTCCTCAAAATATTTTTCAGGCCGCCTTGAACGAATAACTTCCCCTTCAACAGCATCCATCTGAGCTTCTGCACCCTTACGGATTCGCTCGACAGGAATGACTCGTAGCTCGCGCAAGCTTCCTGTCTTGCTCGTCTTTTCAACAAGGGGAGAAAAATCAGAAACTCCTTTTGACATCGAGAAAGTTAGTGAAGTTACCATTTGATCCGTAAGCGCTTGAACCTGTTCCTCTGCCTGTTGCAAACTGCGTCCTTTCTGCTGTCCAAGCATAACCACCAGCATAATTGACATAGTTAGAAAGAGAATGACGCTTATCAATAATCCTATCTTTTTTGAGATGCTAAGCTGCATGTTTTTTCCCTCACTTTTTCAAAAATTTGATTAACTGTTGTTGTTATGCGCAAGATAATCAATGGTTTGCCTAGAATAAATGGAGAGCATGTGTCTCCTTATAAGACTGCTTAAACTCGAATTTCCCACATTCTGCAAGAATATCTCATACAAATCCGTGTCACTTTCGCGCAATTCGTATGCCGCGAAAAAGGCCTCGGAATAAATGTGTTATATGGGAATGAATCCCTATGTATTCTATGATATTAATAGCTAGGAAATTCTCTCTACACTCCCAATAATAATAATCCACTCCAAGCATGAAGGCATAGATTACCTAACCTCGGGGTGTACATGGATGGAGTATAAAAGAAAAAAATGCGATAGTAGTCACTATCGCATGCAAAGCAATTATCCACCGCATACTCAGAAAATAACGATTAAATTCCTGCGGCTATGTTAAACGCAATTTACTTTAGAAGAACCATTTTTTGAGTAAGACTCCCTTCAGGAGACGAAAGCGTATAGAAATAAAGACCGCTGCTTAAACCGGTCGCGCTAAACGCAACACTGTGAGTGCCGGGAGACAGCCGGTCGCTCAGTAAAACCCGAACTTCCTTCCCCAACAAATCCGTCACCCGAAGTGTCACAGATCCCGCTTTTGTAATCGTGAATTGAATCGTCGTCGCTTCATTGAAAGGATTCGGATAGTTTTGAGAAAGTTGGAACGTCTGCGGAATTATTTGCGGAGATATTGCCGCGCTTCGACGAATGACAATGGGAGCATTCGCATAAAGCTGAATAGAGTTTTCCGGATCATCTACACGAGCATACGGCCACAATTCCTCGCCGTTCGGGAAATGAGCGACCGTCCAGCGTAAGGTGTCCGGATCGGTATCTTCGGAAATACCCGCCCCTCCCGGAATAATATAACCGTTATAATCGAGTGTATCGGTGTCATAATAGAGATAAATAACGGCATCGTCTTCCTCGTCGAAAACATCCCACTGTAGAAGATACGTCTCTTCCGCTGTGTCAGGTTCCGCTCCGGGACTGAGCCATGTGAATGTCGGTGGAAAGTTCGGCAAATCTACATGAAAAGATGAGGACATCGTGTTGTTGTCTTCAAAAGATTCCGCGATATCGTCCATCGCATCCAGCTCGAAAACATATTGATGATCCCCTTCCGTCATCACCTTGGCCGGATAATAGGTCATGTACTGGTGTTCGCCTTCCGCCCAGTTGATTTCCATATCAACTTCCGGAATATCATCGTAACTCGCTGTAAGGTAGAAGGGCGGCAGCAAGCCATTGCCGAACGTCACCCACCGGAGCTGAGCAATCACCGTGTCTCCCCACGCCGGTAATTCCGGTAATTCCAGACTGTCTGTTCCTAATAGAGTGATACGAATCGCTTCCAAGTCAAAAAATCCGTCGTCCCAAGCGATATTCAAATCATCAATAAACGAACCGATGTCAACATTAGCGTCGGCATCACTCTGAAATAGGAAATAGATATAGACGATAGGTTCTCCCAGCATCGAAACACTGTCCCCATTCGCATCTCGCAAATCAGCGAAATCCATATAACGCGCTTCCCAATTGCAGATACCGGAATGGCTTCCGCCGAGTGCAAGTTCTGTTGCGTTCGACTGAATGGATGCCGCCCAATAAACCGAATCCCCTCCCGCCTCGGTGCGATCAAGGAGATAAAAACCTGCCAGAGCGGCCTCCGCGTTGCTTAAGTCAAATGAGCCCCAACGCATGTATGTGAGGAAATTGCGAGGATAGGTGTCGTACTCCGGATCATTCTCATTGGGGTATCCGTAGCACCACGCTGATTGCGAACCACCTGTGTGGTAGATGTAGTTCTGAATTCCCCAATGTGCCCAACCGGGAGTGACTAACCAATAACGCCCCGCTGTCGACCACGGCCATGAAGAGAACAGACGTTCGAAGTTCTCTCCCATTATCGTACGCCAAGTCGCCTTTGTCGGTGAAACAAAAGCCACAGTCCCCAGTAAAATCAGCATCCACAAAAATGCGTT
>CAZADO010000215.1:0-8348 GCA_964483885.1 uncultured Alphaproteobacteria bacterium
GTGATTTTCACCTCGTAGGTCCCCGGAGACACATTCAGAATTACATAGTTGCCATCAATATCCGCTGAAGCCCCTTGCTGGGTTTCCACGATGATAACATTCGCTCCGATGACTCCTTCGCCCGAACCTTTTTCTATAATCCGACCGGCGATTTTGCCGACGTTGGCCGCGAAGCCCATCAGCGGGACTAACAACACGCCACTGAAAACCACCACAGCGGCGACCCTTCGCCAATGGTTCATCCTCTGATCCTCCACCTTCGGGATTCTCTATAAAAATCTGCTATAAATTCAGACAACGTTCCCCCATGAAAACCATCCAACTGCGATTATGTGCTCATGATCCCGCGGTGAATCTCCAGATTCACCCGGAAAACAGGCCATGATTACATATTCTCGATAATCGCACTGGCATATTCGCTGGTCTTCAACTTCGTCGCTCCTTCGAGCTGCCGATGAAGATCATACGTCACACGTTTTTGCTTAATCGTCGTTTCGATGCCTTTGTTGACCAAGTCAGCGGCTTCCTGCCATCCCAAATATTCCAGCATCATTACACCGGACAGCATCAGCGAGCCCGGATTGACCATATCCTTATTAGCATATTTGGGAGCCGTGCCATGCGTCGCTTCAAACAGCGCCACAAAATCCGCCATATTCGCGCCGGGCGCCATCCCCAAACCTCCGACCTGTGCCGCACAGGCATCCGACAGATAGTCGCCATTCAAATTCGGCGTACACAAAATATCATATTCATCCGGACGCAGCAGCACCTGCTGGAATATCGAATCCGCGATTCGGTCTTTCAACAAAACTTTGCCATCCGGCAATTTCCCATTATACTTATCCCAAAGCTCATCTTCGGAAACCGTAACATCTGCAAATTCCTTGCGTCCGAGTTCGTAACCCCAATCACGAAATGCGCCTTCCGTGAATTTCATGATGTTGCCCTTATGAACAAAGGTCACGGATTTCAAACCGCGTTCCAAAGCATATTTTATCGCCTTGCGCTGAATCTGCCAGCTTCCCGTACGCGAAATCGGTTTAATTCCGATGCCGGAATCCGGCCTGATGTTCTTTCCCATCGTCTTCGTCAGGAATTCCCAGACCTTTTTACAATCATCCGTACCTTCCTGCCATTCGATTCCGGCATAGACATCCTCAGTATTCTCACGGAAAATCACCACATTCAATTTATCAGGTCGTTTGACCGGCGAAGGGACTCCTTCAAACCAGTGAACCGGACGCACACACGCATACAGATTCAACTTCTGCCGAAGAGTCACGTTCAGCGACCGAATTCCACCGCCAACAGGTGTCGTCAGCGGCCCTTTAATCGCTACGACATATTCCGGAATCGCCTTCAGCGTATCTTCTGGCATCCAAACATCCGGTCCGTACGTCGCCACAGCCTTATCACCGGCGAAAATCTCGAACCAGACGATGTGCTTTTTATCGCGGTAGGCCTTTTGCACCGCCGCATCCAAAACGCGCTTGGAAGCTTTCCAAATATCCGGACCGATTCCGTCGCCCTCAATAAATGCAATGATCGGATCATCAGGGACAATCAGCTTGCCGTTTTGGACTGTTATCTTGGTGCCTTCTTTGGGGGGAATGAGTTTCTGATAGGTTGGCATCTTTAATCTCCAGAAAAGAGGGAAGATTCTTGCGGAACATCCGCTTAATTAAGGGTTTCCTTAAAATTCGCGATAATTTTCACTACTTTAAAAGCGCCTACAAGCGAGGGATATAGTTATCCTTCACCGCTTAGACACGGGACTGAAAATAATTTTTGAAATACGAGGTCGGAAAACACACCGCAGCCGACCGTGCTCAGATAGAAAGGAATACACATGTTTCGGGCTTAAAGCCCGGTAAGTTCTTCTGCAGGTAGTCGTGTGGGACTAATTTTCTTATCGACGGCAGGTTCCGTCGCTTACTGATTTCCTAAATATAATGAACTTTCTCAAAAAGTCAACCCCCGATACGAAAACACCGAAGGCTTAACCTTCGGTGCTGTTCGGGTATAAGAGGCAGCCGCGCTGGAGGATTAAGCAACTGCACTCATAAGGTAAACCCACGTTGACAATAATAATCTTGGAAAACAGAAGGCTTCGACACATTCGGGTGCTGAATCGAAGTTTGTCGTGCCTACATTTCTCCCCGCCGCAAGCCGCTCGAAGTAGCCTTTTTAAGGAGAAATGGAACGTCTTGTGAAGCCTTCTGTTTGTCCAAATTCGGCCAATCACGCCCGAGAGCCGCGTTTTCTAAGCTGCAATCGGCCACGGAAGAGTCCCACAGAGGAACCTGCAAAAGATCATCCCTTCCGCAAGATGTATTGGCAATCTCTATGCCTATCACATAAATACAATAATAACAGGAAAATAACTGTGTTTTCTCTTGCTTGTTCTCGTGCACTATATGCATAGTCTGCGCGCCGAATGCACGAACCTGTCCCTCTTCAATATAATCCATGACATGAAAATTCTCAAGATTGAAGAATATCCTTGACTTGTCTGAAAACATTCCCTATAATAAGGAAGAATCAATTAGGAGTAAAAGAACCTGACACGAAATTTGTATTGTCTTGAGGTATGCATTAGCTTATTAGATGCAAAACCTTTGAGGAGGCAGCTATGAAACCGCTTTGCACCATTTTGCTCGTCCTGGCCTTAACTCAGGCGAGTTTTGCACAGCTTTCGGGTTCTTTAAGCGGGACTCTTGGCCCCGGTGAATTCCATGTGATTGACACCATTTATGTGGAAGCCGAGCGAGGCCTGACACTCTTTCCCGGAACAACATTTATCTTCGACGGGCCCTATCCGTTTTGGATATACGGAACCTTCACAGCCGAGGGAACCGTACGAGACTCCATCATTTTCACGACTGACACCGTAGCCAATCCCGACCGTTGGCGTGGCTTGAGATTTTCAGATTCCTACTGTTCCGCCACACTCTTTTATTGTCGCATCGAAAATAGTTTTGCCACTTGCGACGAACCCTACGTACCTAAAAACTATGGCGGAGGAATCTTGTGTGCGGGAGTGGCATCCCTCACCTTCGAAAACTGTGTCATCAGCGGTAATCGAGCCTCCTCCCGAGGCGGCGGTATCTATTGTTATTCATGTTCCCCGACGTTCACGAATTGTATCATCAGCGATAATGAATCAGATACGTGGTGTGGTGGCGGAGTTTATTGTGCGTCTGCCAACGCTACCTTCACGGATTGTATTATCAGGAGTAATCGAGCTGGTGATGACGGCGGCGGAGTCGAGTTATACGACTATTCCATTGTAACATTCACGAACTGCGACATTAGCGATAACATTTCCGGCGGGTGGGGCGGCGGAATCAATTCGGCAGGTTCCAGATTTACCCTCTCGAATTCAACGATATGCAATAACTCGGCTGGTCGCGGCGGCGGAATCGCAGACTATGAATCCTGGCTGACAATCACAGACTGCGTGATTAGCGATAATTTTGCCCACCAAGATGGCGGTGGCGTTCACGGCTATGATACCTATGAATCCTACTTCACGAACTGCACCATCAGCGATAATACGGCTGAGAGGCACGGCGGTGGTGTGCATTGCGGTTTTTCCGCCTTCTTTTTCACTCGCTGCACCTTGAGCGGGAACTCGGCTCAAGGTTATGGGGCGGGAGTCTATTGCGAATGGACGTCTTCGATTTTTAACGGCACCATCATCGCTTACTCGAATGGCTGCGGTCTTTACTTTGACCGCAATAGCGAAAACAGTGAATTCACCTACTGCGATATTTTCGATAACACCGGCGGAAACATCGCGTTTCTGAATGACGATCCCGCTTACGGACCACCGAATATCGGAGTGCTTTCCACCACCAACGCCAACGAGGATTCCTGCGACCAGTACTCCAATATCTTTTTGGCTCCGATGTTCGTTGATGCACAGGCAGGCGACTATCATCTTCTTGCAGCTTCGCCCTGTATTGATGCCGGAGATCCGGACATCTCTTATGATCCTGACGGTTCTATCAGCGATATCGGCGCTTTCTACTATCACCAAACCGGCGCAGAACCTCTTGCGGCAACACTTCCAACAGTACACCAGCTTCACCCGAATTGGCCGAATCCCTTCAACCCAACAACCACCATCAGCTACGATGTCAAACAAACCAGCCACGTCCGTATAATCATCTACAACCTTCTCGGCCAAGAAACCGCACGGCTAATTGACAAGCAACTTTCCACCGGCTCCTATCGAGTCACATGGAAC
Organism: uncultured Alphaproteobacteria bacterium; assembly: GCA_964483885.1. Taxonomy (GTDB): domain Bacteria; phylum Electryoneota; class RPQS01; order RPQS01; family DYHQ01; genus JAUXGA01. The sequence continues at coordinate 4,256 of CAZADO010000215.1, forward strand.
GCATCCAATCTCCCCTCCGGCCTCTACCTCTGCCAGATGGAAGCCGGAGACTTTGTACAAACACGAAAGATGGTACTATTAAAATAATCGTAGGGTCGGTGTCTGTGACCCGACCGTTAATAATCCCACCGCGGCTTGGCGATAGCGTGCCCGGCACTGTCATAAAAAAACCGGCCTTAATCGAGACCGGTTTTTCTTTGGTAGCGGGGATAGGATTTGAACCTACGACCTTATCGCGTGATTCATAAATAGAAAAGAGCGTCGTACGACGCTCATTTGAATTTGTAGCTGTTTATTTGCTACCTCACTTGCTCCGCCCGCTTCAGATCACCGCCATGACGACCAAGGCCAAGAGCGTGATGGCACCTACCCACATTACCGTGTACAGCAGGAGCCGGACGCCCTCAGTTTTTCGACCGTCAAGATAAAGGCGAAGGGGCGTCAGCAGCAGTAACGTGCCCATCACCAGAGCGGAGAATACAAACAGGAGCAGAGCAGACATTTGAACGATGATACCGCTCCCCCCGTCCCCGCCAAAAAGACGGAAAGCGAAGATGGCCGCGATGAGCGCGATATAAGCAGTAGCGCCGAGGGCGTTCCACAGCGCGCGCAGAAGAAGAGATTGATTGGTCATTATACTATACTAACGAATCCCCAGTCTCCAAGTTTCAAACCGTGTTCCAGCAAATTTGTCCTGAGACAAAAACCAACGAAATCCAGCGACAATTTATTGAACTTACGAATCCAATCAAAGTTAACCTAAAAGAAAAGTCCTCGCAGTAAACTACTACGAGGGCTCAACTTTACTTGGTAGCGGGGGTAGGATTTGAACCTACGACCTTTGGGTTATGAGCCCAACGAGCTACCAGACTGCTCCACCCCGCGTCATTTTAAGGCCATAATATAATCACTAAAACCCCCAAAGTCAAGCACTATTCTATCTAACAGTTTCTTTGTCACTTACAGAAGCAATCCGCACCGCAATTATCCGTCGGGCATCGGCTTTCAGAATCCGGTAGCGCCATCCTCCTTTCAACAGCTCCTCTCCCGTTTGAGGAATTCGTCCCAGTTCCGTCAATATATAACCGCTGAGTGTCGAATAATCGCCGGAAGGAAATTCAATCCCTGTGACTTCTTTTATCAAATTGAGTTCCGCTCGTCCGGAAGCCAGAAAGTGCCCCACGCCTATACGCCTGCAAATCGGTCCCGCTTTATCGAACTCATCTTCGACTTCCCCAAGGAGTTCCTCCAGAATGTCCTCCAGAGTCACAATCCCTTCCGTGCCGCCATGCTCATCGACCACAATGGCAATATGCCGCTGGTCTTTGCGAAACTCTTTCAAAAGTTCGCGCACGCGTTTCGTTTCCGGAACCGCTTCTATCGGCCGCAGGAAGTCCTGCAAATTCTCAAGCGGCCCCAAAAAATCCTTTGCCGAAACATACCCGATGATATGATCCAAATCATCTTCATAAACCATAAGCTTCGAATGGCCCGACGTAATGAATTTTCGTCGCACCTGAACCGGTTCTTCCGAGATGGCAACCGCCATGACCTGAGTTCGCGGCGTCATCACTTCACGTACTTTCCGGTCTCTCAAAACAAAGAAACGTGACAGCAGTTGTCCGCCCTCGTCGGATATCATCCCGAGTTCATGGGCTTCATGCAGCAGAAGCTGCAGTTCTTCCGCCGTGTAAAAGCGACTGCCGGGACTCCGGAGTTCCGTCTGCTGGTCTTTCTTCAGCATCCGGCCTGCAAGGCGTACGAGAAGATACGCCGGTGAAAAAAGAACATAGCATATCCTGAGCGGCAGCGCCGCAAGCCGAACAACGAGATTAGCCGAACCATAGAAAATCGCCTTGGGAAGAATTTCGCCAAAGATAAGGATAATGCATGGAGCAAGGATAAAAATCCAAATCGGCGACAATCCCATCCGAGTTGCAAACATGGCAAACATCGTCGAATACGCGACATTAACCAGATTGTTGCCGATCAGTGTCGTTCCAAGAAAACGCACAGGACGGTCAGTGAAAAATTTGACAAGTTTTGCCGTCCAACGTTTCCTGCGCGTCCAGACTTCGAGGAGGATCTTGTCGAACGAGGTGTAAGCGGTTTCCACTCCGGCGTAAAATGCCGACAGAAGCAAAAACACGATGATTAGCGCGAGATCCAAAACCCATCCTCCACGCAGTGTGCCCGTCCTGCCGTAGCATCGTTCACCTGCTGATGCACATTTTCCTTTTCAACAATCGGTACCCGCAACTCAAATTGCCCGCCTTCCGCCGAATCGCGAGGAATGATTTCCCAATTGCAGCGATTCGCGAGAGTGTACAGCTTACCGATATCATCGAATGGCACATCAACGATAAATTTCCGCAGCCTCCGAATGACTTTCTTCGGAGCCGCATCCAGCGCTTCGCTTGCTGCTGTGCTGTAGGCTCGCGCAAGATTGCCTTTGCCGAGTTTTGTGCCGCCATAATAGCGCGTGATAATCACCAGCGCATCCGTCAATCCCGCCGCTTGAATCGCGCGAAGAATCGGCGGACCTGCCGTGCCGTGAGGTTCTCCCGCGTCGCTGCTGTGCTCGCGCCGTTCCGCTCCTAAAATCCAAGCGGAACAGTGATGCGTGGCATCGTGAAACTCGCGCGCATGTTCGGTCAAACGTTCGGAAATTTCTTGCTCACTTGCAACCGGCAGTGCGAATCCCAAAAAGCGGGAGCCCAACACGCGGATTTCCGACGTGCCGGGCCCCGCAAGAATTCGGAATTCGTCGCTTTCTTCGGGGGCTTTATTGCCGTTCATGTCGCTTCCGAAGAAATCGTTTAAATCTCGCTTTCGCTACAGTCCCGCTTCCGCTCTCGAAACAATCTTGACCGTCATTTCAATGCGTTCGTTCGGATTATCTCGCGCATCACGAGGCTGACTGACTATTTTGTCCGCGACTTCAATGCCTTTGACTGTCTGGCCGAAAACCGTGTATTGGTTGTCAAGATTCTTCGCGCGAGCGACACAGATAAAGAACTGCGAACCGGCAGAATTAGGATCTCGCGAACGCGCCATCGACAACGTTCCCTTGACGTGTTCCTTCGGGTTGAATTCCGCAGCGACACTCCAGCCCGGACCGCCCATACCGTCGTTGGCTTTAAGCGTATCCTTCGAATTCGGATCGCCGCCCTGAATCATGAAATTCGGAATCACACGGTGAAAGGCGCAGCCGTTGTAAAAACCAGCGTTCGCCAGATACTTGAAGTTACGCACATGATTCGGCGCAACATCCGGATAGAATTCCAGCACGATATCGCCAAACTTCGTGCTGATAACCGCGACACTGTCGCCATCAATCGGATAATCATCCGGCCATTTAGCCAACGTGCCGGTCGGTTCTGCTTTTTTCTCAGTCATTTCAGTTTCTGTCGCTTTCGTTGTTTCAGTCGTCTCACTTTTCGGTCCGGATTTGCATGAAGTCACCATAAACAATGCTCCGATTGCCAAAATAATAAATGTACGCATTGATTTTCTCCTTGAAATTGATTACAGATGTTCTATTCCTTTTTACTTGTAATTTCCTACATGATCCCAGCGCACTGCCGTGCGGCACTACCAATAATATCTCCCCCTGCCTGCGGGGGGAATTAAAGGGGGGTTTCCTTCACCTCTCGCGAAATCTTGCCGGAACTGGTTATCTCTCCCCGCTCGGGCTCCATTCACCGACGGTTTCGACATGAACTTTCACCGGCCCCTTCGATGTCCATGCTTCATTCGCGTTGTAGTTCCAGCCGAGATATTCCGACGCTCCCCCGCCTTCGGTCGTAATCAAATACCGATTTGCGATATGCCCGAAATAGTCCGCGACATCCGCCGGAGCTTCATCATCGCCGCCCGACGGATCCACCGGCACCCAGCCATAGCCCGGCAGAAAACACTCGCACCAGCGGTGGAACACATCATCCATCGAAGCATCATCCCCGCGAATTGCTACCGCTCCTTGATACCTCGTCGGCAATCCCGCCGCGCGGCACATCGCGATAAACACGAAGCTGTATTCACTGCACGACCCGTTTCCTCGTTCTAAAACCGCCGGAGCGACATTCCATCC
>CAZADO010000216.1:0-3686 GCA_964483885.1 uncultured Alphaproteobacteria bacterium
CGCGAAGATGAATTGCAGGCGCGCTGCCGGGGGGAGCTAATAGTTCGACTTCTTTCCATGACAGCGCTTTGCCGATGCCCGTTCCTAACGCTTTCGCGAAGGCTTCTTTCGCTGCGAAACGAGCCGCTAATGACCTTTCGGGAAACGCACGATGGCGGCATTCCTCTAATTCCGCTTCTGTAAAGATACGCTGAATAAACCGGTCGTTCGTCATCAGGCGCGCGATACGCTCCACCTCTATCAAATCAATCCCCAGCGAAGGCACAATCGTTAGTTCCGGTAGTTTAATCGCGTCCTTCATTTCTCAGCCTGAAGTTCATCCAATATCGGCAGCAATTCGCCCAAATCATCGATGTCGTAATCCGCGCCGGATTCTTTCGTGCCGAAGGTATCGCCGTAGCGCGCGAAAACCGTTTTGATGCCGAGCCGTTTCGCGCCCACCATGTCGCGTGCCGGCCAGTCCCCGACCATCAGCACTTCGTGCGGTTCGAGTTGGAGAAGTTCCAATGCCCGTTTAAAAGGCCCCGGCAATGGTTTGCGCTCGCCGGTATCTTCGTAGGTAATCACCGGATCGAAAATGTGATGTAAATCCAAATAGCACAACCGCAGCCATGCTTGATTGCGCGGCGCATCGGAAATCACAGCCAGACGCAGGCCTCGTTTTAAAAGCTCGGTCAGCGCGTAATTCACATGAGGATACAGCACCAGCGCTGCTTCTCTCGCTCGCCGATATGCGACAATCCCTGCCGCGAGCCATTTGGGATCTATCGCGCCGAAACATTCCGACAGCAGCTCATCAAAGACTTCCTGAAATTCGATGCCGCGCTCGTGATAGATTCCGAAGATGCGCTCGGTTGCTTCCTCCACCGAGAGAGGCATCCCTGCATTAATCATCGCACGCGCCGCCGCTTCTACAGCATTCTGTTTCATGCGCACGAAATCGTACAGCGTATTATCTAAATCAAAAAGAATTCCGCGAATCATGTGCTTGTATTCCTTAGAGCAACAAAACTTACAAAGAAAACGCTTGAGATGCAAGCCTCCAAATTCCCGCCCGAAAATCCCAAAATCAATACTGGGACACCTTTGATAATGCTCGGTTTGACAATCTGAAAGTGGATTGGTATATTACTCCGATGATGAGTCGATATTTTTATATGCACATCTTCCTGATTGCACTTCTTTTAGCAGTCAGTCCCGTGTCTGCGCAGACATTTCCTGAACCGCTCGGATATATCAGCGATTACGGGAACGTAACGACCGCGGCGGAACGAGAACATATCAACGCGATTTGCATCGAGCTTCAAGATAAAACCAGCGCTCAAATCGCGGTGGCAGTCTTTCCCGATTTGGGGGGCGAAGAGTACACCGATTACGCCGTCCGCCTTTTTGAACATTGGGGAATCGGACAGAAAGGCAAAGACAACGGCCTGCTGATATTGAATGCGTTGGCGGAGCGAAAAGTTCGCATCGAAGTCGGCTATGGCCTTGAGGGAATCATCCCTGATGGACTGGCGGGTCGGATTCTGCGGCAAAACATGTTTCCTCTCCTTAAAGAAGGGAAAAACGGCGCTGCTTATTTGAGCGGAGTTGCTGTTATCGCATCGATTATCGCTGAGGACGCCGGAGTGACGCTGACCTCTTTAGAAGGCATGAAAATTTCTCGCCCGAAATCAGAACGTCGTCCATTCCCGATTTGGCTTATCCTTCCCTTCTTTCTGATTCTTCTGATGAGATCCCGCCGACGCCGTTCCGGATTCTTCCCATTCCTCCTTGGCTCCATGATGGGAGGCGGTTTCGGGGGTGGCAGTTCTGGAGGAGGCGGGTTTGGAGGCTTCGGAGGAGGCATGTCCGGCGGAGGTGGCGCGGGAGGAGGATATTAAATCCGACCTCTCTGTTCTAAATTAATTTTTCTAATGTTTCAAACATAAGAGTCTTTATCGTGGCCGCAAAAAAATCAGAACACATCATCGTCGAGGCCGCTGAAAAAATTACAGCGGCATTAGGCACGAACCTTACCGCGCTCGTCCTCTATGGTTCCCACGCACGCGGAGAGGCGCACGCGCGTTCCGATATTAATCTGTTCGTTCTGGTGCGCAACAACAGCCCCGAAGAGCTGGCCGGTCTGCTTCAGGTCGTGCCCGCTCTCGGCAAGAAGAATGTCGCGCCGCTGGTACTATTCAGCGAAGACGGTTTCCGCTCGAGTCAGGATACCTTTGCGCTTGAATTCCTCGACATGGCGGCTTCACGGCGCGTCCTTGTGGGACAGGATCCCTTCGAGAATTTCACGCCGCACTGGAATGGCCTGCGCGCAGAAATCGAGCGCGATTTTCGCGTGCGTTCGATGCAGCTTCTACGCATGTGGTTCCTAAGCGCTGACAAGCCTGCGGCTCTGAAGAGTCTGTTGCGCGGAAGTTTGTCGTCGTTTCTTTCGCTGCTGCGCGGAATTGTAGCGCTGGAAAAGAAGCAGGTGCTTTCGATTTCACATGAGAAGCTTTTAGGTGAGATTACCGGAGAACGCGGGCTGAATCCGGAACGGTGGAAGCGTTTCTGGCAAGTCAGCCGTGATGAAGTTAAAGTGAATACCGATGAGCTTCGCAGCCTGTTCCACGATTATCTTTCCGAAATACGGAAACTGACTGTCTATATCGATACATTCACGATGTAAACGCTGCATCGTTTTGCGAACATGCGCAATTGACTGCACGCTCGCGGATGGAATTAGGAGATATTTCTCAGCAATTTAGGATATAACTAATTAAGGAGACCTATGAAAGCGGCTCTCACAGTTTTGCTGATTCTTGTAGGTATCGGCCTGCTTGTCGCGTTTTGGATTTATGGCACCTACAACAGCCTCGTTACCCTTGACGAAGAAACCAAAAAAGCTTATGCCCAAGTCGATGTCGTTCTTCAGCGGCGCTTTGACCTGATTCCGAATCTTGTGGAAACCGTCAAAGGCTATGCGGCGCATGAGAAAGAAGTCTTGATGGGAGTGACGGAAGCGCGCTCGCGCGTGGGAAGTGCTCAAAATATCGGCGAACGCATTGGTGCGCAGAATGAACTTGGTTCCGCACTGGCAAGACTGATGGTCGTGGTGGAAAATTATCCGCAGCTAAAAGCCGACCAGAATTTCTTGGCGCTTCAGGATGAACTGGCGGGAACGGAAAACCGCATCAGTGTGGAACGGCGTCGCTACAATCAGGCCGCGACCGAATACAACAAGCGCATACGAAAAGTGCCCGCGAATATTATCGCAGGCATGTTTGGATTCGAACGGGCGGCGCTGCTCGAAGCTCCCGAAGGTGCGCAGACGCCTCCCAAAGTAGAATTTTAATTAGAACGAGAATTCAGAGCTAAAAGTTCTCAGGCTCAGGCCAGCGTGTATCGGCTTCCCTTTCTCCGTCATCCTGTTTGCCGAGTTCGACGATGTCGTTTGAAAAGGTAGACATGACACCGTTCATCGGGTTGGTCACCATTAATCGAAGCCAACTGTCATTTTCATCGGCACGCTTGGCACACGGCAGCTCTGGCCGCTTCTTCTCATCAAGGTTCATCACATCACTCATCACAACTATCATCAATCCTACTCCCTGCAAAGGCAAAGGGAGTGCCATCAGTCAATAAAATAATGCGACTGCCCCAAGACAAAATAGAAGAAATACGCGAAGCAACGGATATCGTTGCTT
>CAZADO010000217.1:0-4692 GCA_964483885.1 uncultured Alphaproteobacteria bacterium
TCGTGTCTTTTCCGGGATGGATAAAAATTCCAGCATGCCGAAAAGCGCTCGAACGTCAATGACTCGAATCCCTTCTTTTTCGAAAAGCTCTCTGGCTTCGTCCACATTGACCGCTAAGTATTTCTCATCGTTATAGGTCACGGTATTCGATTTCGAGCTAAGTAAATCAAGTGCGGCATCTGGATCTTCATGGAATTTACTCAATGCATCGCCGCATCTGTTCACAAGGAAAACAGACATCATCCCACCCTTTTTCGTCACACGGATAAGCTCTTTGACAGCTTCAAACATTCCATGCCAGCCAATCGTGAAATCAAAGCTCTCGTCGGCGTAGGGAAGCTTGTGAATATCACATTCAGTCAGTTCGACTTTATCCAAAACTCCCGCGCCCGACAATTTCCGTTTGGCTACCTTCAGCATCCCGGGCGAAATATCACATAGCGAGACCGAATATCCCATCTTCGCCAGCGGAAGCGCAATCCTCCCTGTCCCACCAGCAGCATCCAGAATCTTGACATCTCTGTTTGTAGGGAGATGTTCTTTCAAGACTTCCCAGTCAACATGGTGTTCGACCGCGCCTTCAAACCTCTCATAATAGGAATCATACCTCTCGGCGCGTTCGTCCCACTCTATTTTAGTGTCTGACATGCTTTTCCTCATCAGTTTTATATTCCGGGCAGATCGGGGGATTTGCCTCGGCGAGCGAAATAAAAAAGCCGACGAACGCGTATTGCTGTCGGCTTTCTTTCTTGTCGGGGCGACTGGATTCGAACCAGCGACCCCCTGAACCCCATTCAGGTGCGCTACCGGACTGCGCCACGCCCCGATCTTTTAGCCCAGAATATCCAGAATATCCTGAAGGCCTTTTTTTACGTCTGTAAGTATTTCCTTTTTCTCTTCAGGGGATTTCCTTCGGTTTATCTCCGCTCGTGCTCCAGCGATGGTGTATTTCTTATCATAAAGCAGAGTCTTGATCCGCCGAATAAGCTCCAAGTCTTTTTTCTGATAAAGACGATTTCCTGTGCGGCCTTTTTGCGGATTCAGCTCAGGAAACTCGCTCTCCCAATATCTTAAGACATGGGCTGGAATCCCCGATATTTCGGATGCTTCGCTAATCGAAAAATAAAGTTTTCGAAGTTCGAAGCTTTTCTCGTTCGCCATACTTTCCAAGCGGGATGAAATTCTATAAGCTTGCTCAAAAGATAGCAATTTAGGGTAAGATTTGCAAGTGGCCTATTTTTTACCGGGCACACGGGACGCATGCCGCGGCGGGATAAGCTTATGTCTTGCCCGTACTGCCGAAACCGGCATCTCCCCGATTTGAGGCAGGTAAATCCGTCATCTCCTGCCATTGAATGTGCGCGACAGGAGAAATGACAAGCTGCGCAAATCGTTCTCCGGGCTGCAATTGCGCCGTATCTGGGCTGATATTCGCCACAATAACCTTCAACTCGCCCCGGTAGTCTGCGTCAATGGTCGCGGGTGCATTAGGAAGCAGCAAGCCCTTTTCCAGCGCGATACCCGATCTCATCCGAATTTGCCCTTCAAAACCCTCGGGAATGGCAATCGCGAAGCCGGTCGGGATGGTTTGACGTTCGCCGGGATTGATATTAACCGGACTGTCGGTTGCAACGCGAAGGTCTAATCCCGCGGCGGATTCGGATGCGTATTCCGGAAGTTCTGCCGGCGCGTGCGGCAGGCGCTTTATAGCGATGCGAAAGGTCAAATTATTTCGGAATTACTTGTTCTACCGGAACATAGGGGAGGTCAAAAGCATCAGAAACGCCCTGATAAACAACCTTCCCCTCGACGATATTCAGTCCGAGGAGTATTTCTTCATTTTCCTTGGAAGCTTTAACGTAGCCTTTATTCGCAATTTGAACGGCATATGGCAGCGTCGCATTTGTCAAAGCCAGCGTTGACGTAAAGGGTACCGCTCCGGGCATATTTGCGACGCAATAATGCAAAACATCATCTACGACGTAGGTCGGATCTTTATGCGTTGTCGGATGGCATGTTTCGACACAGCCTCCCTGGTCCACCGCCACGTCCACAATCACCGACCGCTTCTTCATCAGCTTCAACATATCGCGTGTAACCAGATGAGGTGCTTTCGCGCCGGGAATCAAAACCGCACCGATGAGCAAATCGGCTGTTTTCAATGATTCGCGGATATTATGCGAATTTGACATCAGCGTGAGGACATTCTTCGGCATAATGTCATCCAGATAGCGTAAACGATCCAGAGACACGTCAAGTATTGTCACGACAGCTCCGAGTCCCGCCGCCATTTTAGCTGCATTGGTTCCCACGATACCGCCACCAATAACAACAACATTTGCCGGAGCGACTCCGGGGACTCCGCCGAGAAGAATCCCGCGTCCGCCGGTACTCTCCTCGAGGAATTTCGCGCCCTCTTGGGTCGCCATACGTCCCGCCACTTCACTCATGGGAATAAGTAATGGCAGGTCACCGTTGGCTTCCTGCACTGTCTCATAAGCGATGGCGATACAGCCGGATTTTATCATGGCTTGAGTCAATTCGCGAGACGAGGCGAAATGGAAATAGGTAAAGACAATCTGTCCACGCCGGATCAATCCATATTCCACCGGCAAAGGCTCTTTGACTTTAATAATCATTTGAGCCTGAGCGTAGATTTCCTCAGCAGAAACGATAAGCTTGGCACCATTTTTTTCATACAGGTTGTCTTCAAAACCACTGCCGGTTCCCGCTGTTTTTTCTACCAGCACCGTGTGTCCGGCTTTTACAAGAGTTTCGACGCCGACGGGTGTCAAAGCAACGCGATTCTCATTCGACTTGATTTCTTTCGGTACTCCTACGATCACGGGACTTCCTCCTCTCCGCCTCAATTGCTTTTTATAGAATTTTCAGGTTCCAGAATTATGGTGATAAGCTTCTCTTCGTTGAACAGTTCATCCGCGAGGTCTTTCACCTGACGCTCGGTCACCGCATCAATTCGTTGGCTGATTTCAGCAAGATCAACCGGTTTCCCTAAGTAAATCTCCATCTTGGCGACTCGATTCATACGATTCGATACCTGCTCAAGCCCGAGCATAATATTTCCCTTAAGCTGTGTTTTCACTCCCTTCAAATCATCCGACAACAGTGACGTTTGGCGCAGGTCATACAATTCTTTATGCACCAGCTCAATCGCTTTATCAACCCGTGAAGCATCCGTCGCCAGATAGACTCCCAGAACACCGGTATCCGACAGCATATCGGCAAAGGCATAAATCGCGTAAGTCATGCCATGTTTTTCCCGGATGTTCTGGAACAGTCGAGATGACATCCCTCCACCTAAAGCTGTTACCAAAACGGAAAGTGCATACCGACGGTCGTCGCGATACTTCAATCCTCGACCACCAAGGCAAACATGAGCCTGTTGTATAGCGCGCTGCTCGCGAGCTATTTTCGATGCTACCGCCGATGGTACGACGCCATCGGGCTCGGGAACACCCTTCGGGAGTTTCAGCTTTGCTTCAACGAGTTCAATCAACCGGTTATGATCCACGTTTCCCGCAGCCGCGACGACAACTCGATTCGGAACGTAATGCGAGCCGATAAATTGAATCAGGTCATCACGGGTAAAGCTTGAAACATTTTGCGGTGAACCAAGTATCGGGCGAGATAGAGAATGGGGCGCGAATAGAGCGCGGGCAAACCGTTCGTGGGTCAATTCATCCGGACTGTCTTCAAGGTCGCGGATTTCATCTAAGATGACCTGTTTCTCTTTCTCGATTTCCTCTGGTGCAAACAGAGAATTGGCCAGAATATCAGAGAGAATCTCGATGGCTGTCGGCAGTTGCTCGTCCAAGACATGGACAAAGAAACAGGTCAGTTCTTTCCCGGTGAATGCATTGACATAGCCTCCGCCCTGCTCAATCGCTCGCGCAATATCCAGCGCACTGCGATTCTGGGTGCCCTTGAAAGCCATGTGTTCGATGAAATGGGAAATCCCGCTCGTTGTCTCTGTTTCATGGCGGGAGCCCACCGTCACCCAAATGCCAAGCGCGACCGAGCGAACGCTGGGCATTTGTTCGCTGACAATCCGCAATCCTCCGGGAAGTTCTGTCTTATGGCAGAGGGATGTGTCTGTCAAGGTTTCGCTTTTTCTCGAGTTTCAGGACGATGGAAAGGTTTTCCATCCGACTCGTCTTTGGGCAGCAGAGCTTTGCGTGATAAATCCAGCTTGCCTTGATCATCGATTTTCAGGAGCTTTACATCTACTTCATCACCGAGTTGGAGATGATCGCTTACTTTGCGGATGCGTCTGTGTTCGATCTCAGAGATGTGAAGCAAGCCATCGCGTCCGGGGAGAATTTCAACAAAAGCTCCGAAATCGGTGATTCGCTTGACGATGCCATGATAAACTTTCCCCACTTCAGGAACTTCAAGCATCTTTTCGATAATATCGACAGCAGCTTCCGCTTGAGCGGTATCCGTGGAAGCAATACAAACTGTTCCATCATCTTCGATGTCAATTCTCGCACCGGTTCGTTCGATAATATCACGAATCGTTTTGCCTCCGGGACCGATGATAAAGCCGATTTTATCCGGATCGATTTTGAGGAAAAGTATGCGCGGTGCGAATGGCGAGATTTCCGGACGAGGTTTCTCCAGAGTCAGAGACATTTTATCCAAAATATGGTTGATACCTACCCGAGCCTGCGC
>CAZADO010000218.1:0-3369 GCA_964483885.1 uncultured Alphaproteobacteria bacterium
GTGCGACTCCCCTCCTCTATACCACTGGCATCTGTCTTCACCAGCCAGAAATCTTCCCAGCCCGCTCCGTAGGATTCCGTGTACCCCCCAAGTATGTAGCCACCGTCGGCAGTTTGCTGAACCGACCAGCATTCATCCCTATCGCTTCCCCCAAAGGTGTAGCTCCACAGGCTGTCTGGCTGGGCAGTTGCAGAAGTTATAAACATAAGCAGTGCGCAGAAGCCTCCCATTACTATTCTTGCTGTCATGATTTGCCTCCAATTGTTATGACATAGAGAATATTGGTTCTCGCCAAAGGGATTACTTTGAGTCTGAATATTCAATTAACACCATCGCAGGTCTGGAGACCTGCAACGGCGATAAGACGGCAGCAAGCAAATCAATCACCTCGACGCATTCGCTCCGAAAGTGATGCCTTCCGATTGCATCCAGCCGTAAAAGACGGCGTAGAAATCGCGGGTTCGTTCGGTGGTTGGCCGGTCGCGGACAGCGACAATCGCTGATGGTCCGGCAGGACTTTGTGTCACGCGACCTAATCCCAAAAATTGACTTCGGGAACGAAAATCCGAATCCACCAGCAGAATCGCCGTCTCGCCCTTCACGAGGAAGAGTTTCAACTGATGTTCTATTTCCGAGAACTGCACGTAGATGTCCCATCCCTGATAGCGCGCTCGGCCTTTCAGGTAGTCCGGTTGGGTTTCCAGATAGCTCAGCACAACCGGAGCGAAGCTCGCACCACCTTGACCCTGCAGCCAGCGAAGCAGTCCTGATAAAACCGCTTCATCCACAATATCATCGCCTATGCTGAGCTCATCGGACGGTTTTTTTGAATCGCTAAGACCAGCAGGACTTTGGTATGTCTCGCCTTTGGCTAACTCAGGAAGGTTATGATCAGGTGCTTTTTCATTATGGGAAATACCGACTTGAGGCATTGCAGTTGTCGGAGCATCCGTCGAAGGGCCGGTATAAGAGGGTTTATCGGCATCCGGTAAATCGCGACCTCCGCGTCCCTGATAGACCTCCCCTCGCGACGGCAATTGCCCCGGAAGCGCCATCGGAAGGTGACGTTCGCCCTCCTCGGCTTTGCGAGTCACGATTTCGGGAAGTGGAGCCGCTTCGGGTTCTAAGCGTGGTTCCCACGTCACCGGCTGGTCAAGCGCACGGTCAAGTAACCCGAATTCGGCAGGTTCGGCGGGGGATCCCGCGACTTCAATGTTCGCAGGCGCAGGCTTAGCATCAGCGGGTTTTATGGAAATCGAGGGTGCGGGTTTCCCTGCCTTTGCGCGCTCATGGCGCGGCGGCGGGGGAGGTGGCGGTGGTGGCGGTTCGCGCCACTGGATAATGCGTTCGATGGGGATAATTAAGACAGGAATATCGGAAGCCTGACTGGGTAGATTTGTCCAGTCAGGAACAATGGAAAGCACCCCAAAACTCAACACGAACGCCATCCCCCGAATCCCGATGAGAATCTGGCGTTCTTTCATGGTGTCGCCCCCGCTATGTTACGCGGATTCAAAGCGATACTGACGCCGATGCCGTTTCGACCAACAGCCTGAATGACCTGAATCGGCCTGTCCCAAACAGCGCCGCTGTCAGCTCTAAGCAGCACGCGCGCTTCCGGCTTCTGAATCTTTAAATCAGCAAAAAGCCTGTCGCAAAGCTGGTATAAAAGCGAATCAGACGCCTCGGCAGGCGCTAAAAGCTCGCCTCCGACATAGACTCCCCCCTCGCGTTCCACCTGAACCATAAGTTCGTCGCCGACTTCAATCACCTTGTCTCCACCGGTGAAATCATTCGGCAGCACGAGCGGTATCGTGGTCTCAGGTGTAAAAATAAGAGAAATCGCAAAGAAGAGGATCAGGATAAACGCGATGTCAATCAGGGAGGTTGTCGCTTCCGCGAAGGGATTTCGAACTCGCATCCTATTTCTCCCCCGGCCCCGCCAGAAGCTCACGCATCGCGGCGACGCGAGAGATCAGGAAGTGCCGTCCAATAATACCGATGAGACCGACGACCAAGCCGCAGACAGTTGTCACCATCGCGACATACATGCCCCCCGCCAGACTTTGCATCGTGACATGCTCCACCAGCGTCTGCTCCCGGAAAACCTGAACCAATCCCACGACAGTTCCAAGCAGTCCCGATACGGGCGCGGCGGCAATCATCATGTCAAGGAAAAGGAAGCGATTCTGAAGACTCTCCATTTCAAAATCGACAGCGTGGCGAGGGTCAAGCCCTCCGCCTGATGCGAGTTTTCGAATCGTCTGGCGAATTCCGTCCAAGAAGCCTTTCTGATGAAAACGGATTAGGTAGTAGGCGGTAAAACCCAATCCCAAAAACAGCAGAATCGCTTGGAAGAAATAAATCCAAACATCAAAAGCCCGAAACAGCACCACAAAAATCCCGATGCGCTCCGACATGGTCACATGACGGCCAACATCTCCAGTCTGGGCGAAGGACACACCCACATAAAACAGAGCCATAACTGCAGCGACCAAAGCCACTTTGAAAAGTGCGCGCGAACGTTCTTCATTCCATCGAAACATAATTTATCTCCTTCTGCCTACGGTATTCTGAAATAGTAAATGGTATGAATTAGAATATAATAAGTCCCCAAGACAGATGCAAGGTTAATATTGCCGATCTTCTGAAAAATCAGCCCGCTTGATTTCGGATTTTATACGCCTGATGGAGGAAAATCCTTCCCAATGCAACGAAAGATGCCTTTCCCTCGTTATATACAAGGCAGGCTTCTTGACAGCTTTCATGAAAATAATTGGTTTAAAATGTTCTACATCAATGGATAACATCTTTTATCATTCGAATGAAGGCATGTTGAAAGCCTCTAAGGCCGAATTTTTGCCTTGCAATTCATTAAGAAAAATGGTAGATTAACTTTCCCTAAAATCCTGCAGGCATTCGCTAAGGAGGACATGGTAGCTCTGGCTATGGATCTTCATTGTTAATCCCATCGGTTCCAAACCGATTGGAGTAATTGCGCACAAGAATGCCTGCACCCACGATGCTTTTAAACAAAAGCCGTTTCTTCCTGCGTTTTTTTCCACTGGCCTTTCTTTTTCTGGTCGGAATTCCAACCCTTGCGTCCGCGAAGGTTGGTTTTTACTACTCCTGTGCGGATTCGCTGACCACTAACTTCCTCGTCCGGCAACTTCCGCAAGGTCTCTCCCTCACGCCCCACGCTCTACTGGAACGCCCCTCTTCCAACTTCTATGTCGTCGAAACCGTCATCGACAGCAGTCTGCAATATGTCATACTGCGCGAACGGATTGGGAAAGATGACATACGTCCTCCGACGGTTTTGACTTATCAGGAGTACCGCGATCTGCGCTTGGCGGCGGATATCCGCAA
>CAZADO010000219.1:0-5545 GCA_964483885.1 uncultured Alphaproteobacteria bacterium
GGAACGTTTTGTATTTTGTCCAGTCCCTTTTGTATCTTTTCTTGCCCAAGACCCAAGGCGTATCCGCATGCGGTTGCGATGAGTACATTTGACGCATTAAATCCGCCGATAAGAGACGAGTGCAAGTTCCAGTTGCCGTCGGGTGTTGTCAAATCGAGTGATATGCCATCCGAAGAAAGCTGAACATCTATCGCGTAAATATCCGCTGCTTTGATAAGCGAACAGCTTAGAACTTTCGCGCGGGTGCGTGTGCAAAGCTCGCGACCGAAATCATCATCGATGTTAATAACAGCGGTGGCATTTGGAGACAGATTCTCAAAGAGCATGGCTTTCGCTTGGGCGTAGTTGTTAAAACTCCTGTGAAAATCGAGGTGGTCTCGGCTGATGTTCGAAAAAGCCGCTACGGAGAAATCCAATCCTTTGACGCGCTTTAGAGCCAACGCGTGTGATGTGACTTCCATAACGCAGTGCGATACCTTTTCATCTACCATTTCTGTGAACAGCTCCGCCAAGTCTGGAGCTTCCGGTGTCGTACGCACGGCTCGCGTTGTTTTGCGTCCAACATCGTATGTCAAAGTTCCAATCAATCCGACGGAATGTTCTGCGGCTTCAAGCATGGCGCGCAGGAGATAGGTAATCGTCGTCTTGCCGTTCGTTCCGGTGATGCTGCAAAGGCGCAGATTTCTTTCGGGATGACCGGCAGCAGCCCAAGCAAGGTAAGCTAATGCTTCGCGTGCATCGTTGACAATGAGCTGTGTGACATGCTGAAATTGTTCCAAACGATGTTCGGCGACGATAGCAACCGCTCCGCGAGAAATCGCTTCGGGAACATACTCGGTTCCGTCATGTTGAAACCCGGGGATGGCGACAAAGAGCGAATCACGAGTTGCCCGGCGAGAGTCATACGTGACATTCGAAATGTTTATATCGCGGTTACCCGATAATTCATAGGAAGGCAGTTCATGTAAAAGCTCTTCAAGCGCACGTGCCACAAAAATCTCAGACGATATTAATTCTTTTTTTCTTCAAGTCCCCGCAGAATGCAGATCGTGCCAACCGGCACAACACTCCCCGGAGGTGGATTCTGACTGACGACTTCCCGGCGACCTAAAACGCGAACGTCTAAATTGCGACTCGTCATTTCATAGATAGCGAGCCGGAAGGGAAGCCCTTGAACGGATGGAATTTGAATGTATCCGGTTTCCATTCCGTCGGCAAGAGCGGCCGGAACGATGGTTTCTTGTGCATGCGGGTAGTTGTAGTTTTGAACCGATTCTATAATTTCTTCGGATGGTGACTCTATCATTAATTCTGTCAAATCATTCGGAGAAGCTATTTCCGGAAATTGAGGAATCGTCGGAGTGGGAGGTCGGCATTCTAAGATGCGCGCCATCGCATTGCGAAAGACTGGAGCAGCCACCTGACTTGCATAGTGCTGCTCTTGAGGATCATCAACCAGCACGAGCATCAAATAACATGGCGACTCGGCGGGAACAAAACCCACGAAAGAGGAAACGAAACGGTCTTCATAATATCGGTTGGTCTCATGATTAATTTTTTGGCCGGTGCCTGTTTTCCCGGCGATGCGCCACGGAGAAATCTCCGCTGCTTTCCCGGTGCCATCGTTAACGACCCCGACGAGCAACTCGGTCAGCGTTCGAGCAACACTTTGCGAAAGGGCTTGACGGACAATGCTGGGTGTGAACTCCTCGATTTCACCGGTGGAGTGGAAGATGCGTTTGACGATGCGAGGTTCCATCAAATAGCCGCCGTTCGCAATCGCGCCATACGCCATGACAACTTGCAGCGGCGTTGCGCTAAGTCCGTGCCCAAAAGCGATGTTCGCTAGACTTGGACCTGTCCATTTGTGAGGTGGAGGAAGATAGCCGGCTTGCTCTCCGGGGAATGTGATACCTGTCGAATTGCCAAAACCCAAGCGGCGTGCTGTACTATAGAGATCGTTTTTGCCGAGCCGCTCCGCGATTTTAACAGCTCCGATATTGGAAGAATGCGCAAGGACTTCCGCAAAAGTCAGCATTCCCTGCGGGTGAGCATCATGTATAGTAGCGCCGCGAACTCGATAATGTCCGTTTTCGCAAAAAATCGAGTCAGTTTTCTTATAGTGATTCTTGGTTAACGCTCCGGTGAAAGGAAGAATTTTCAATGTGCTTCCGTGCTCCATAACATCGGTAATCGGCCAGCATTTGCGCGCTCCTGCCGCTGCCTGCCCCGGTTTGTTGGGATCGAAACCGGGATAGGTGGCCAGTGCGAGAATTTCGCCCGTCTGAGGATTCGTCAGAATAATACAGGCGCGTTCACATTCCTGAGTCTGCATCGCGGCTTCGAGCTCTTCTTCGACAATCGTCTGCAGCGGAATATCAATTGTAAGTTGAATATCCGCTCCTTGGTGCGATATTTCAGGATTGTCCGAGAGGGTCATGCAGGGTTGACCCAAGTTATCAAGCAGCATAAGTTCCCGAGCTATATCACCACGTAGTCGCTTGTCGAATTGAAGTTCCATCCCTTCCTGACCAATCTGGTCAATATCAGCGAATCCGATGAGCGATGCCGCGAAGCGATTATTTGGATACGAGCGCCGCGGTTCTTCCACGAGCTCCAAACAGGGATAATCCAGCGCTTTAATCGCATCTGCTGTTCGCCAGTCCACACGACGCGCCAGATAAGTGAACGCGACGTTTTGATTCAGACGTGCTTTCAGATTTTTTTGATACGGCTGCAGGAGTGGTTCAAGGTCCTTATATAATGCAGCTTTCGTCGAACAGGCCTTTTGGCGATAGCCGACAGCATAGGTGAGAGGAAGAGACATCGCCAGTGGACGCCCTTCGCAGTCGAAGATATTTCCTCTCGCCGGCAATCGTTTTATCCACGCTCGTTCTCTGTCCAGCGCGCGTTCTTCCCAAAGTGTGTGTTGGATAAGCTGAATACTGACAAGTCGTACGAAAATGACAGTAATCCCGAGTAGAATCAGGAGAAGTACGATGCGCTCTCGATGGTTTGAAGTGTCGTTATTATTCATCACGAACTCGAAGAATATCCCAGCGCAATTGAGCGGAGGGTGTTAGTTCTTTCCGTGAAATCACGATTTTCCCGGTTTGCTGGCCGGTAATTTGCCAGCCATTCTCTCGCTTTGCCCACGCGGAGATTTGCGGATATGATGCCAGAGATTTAATCTCTCCGGAAAGTTGCTGCTGTTCTTTCATCAGCGCTGTCAAAGTGGTCCGGCTCTGCGCAAGATTCAGATTTGTGCGCTTGAATTCGACATTCTTCCAAGTAATACCCAAAACGATGATACTCAGAATCAGAAGAGCTAACAAAAAGCGCACAGCTCCGACGCGAAGTCGTGCAACTCGCGGACGCCGCCGGGTGCGAAGGAAGGCGGATTTCGTGAAAAGAGGTTTGACAACCTGTGTGGACATCCTTTACTTTCCGAAAAAAATTTAGTATAATTCTATGGAGGTGATTATCGTTTTTGTATCGCACGAAGTCGGGCGCTTCGCGCGCGGGGATTCTTGGCGATTTCCTCAAGCGTCGGGCGAACAACCCGCTTCGTGAGAGATATCGCCTGAGCCTGACCGCCGCAGGTGCAAATCGGTTGTTCCGGTGGACAGGTGCATGTTCTGCTCTTTGACGCAAAGAACGTTTTAACTCGACGATCTTCTAAAGAATGATAAGACAGAGCTACCAGTCTTCCTCCCGCGGAAAGGCTCGCCCATGCATTCTCAAGACCGCGTTCCAGCTCTTCGAGTTCATCATTCACAGCAATTCGCAGGGCCTGAAAGACTCTGGCAAGCGCTTTCACACCGGCAGCGGGAACGGATTTCGAAATAACACTCGCAAGCTGAGCCGTTGTTTGAATCGGAGCTTGCTGCCGAGCTTGAATGATAGCTTTGGCGATGCGCGTCGCCTGCGGCTCTTCGCCGTAGGTTCGCAGTAGTCGTCGCAGCTCCTGCATGCTTAAAGAACGGATTAAATCAGCGGCGCTTTGGCCGGATGTTGGATTCATTCGTAAATCGAGCGGCCCGTCTTGTTGAAACGAGAATCCGCGGGCCGGATTTTCTATTTGGTAGGAAGAAACACCGAAGTCGAACAGAACGCCTTGAACACCTGCCGGTGCAATCGGCGAAAGTTCGCGCTGAATCTTTGAGAATTGGATTTGAATCAACCGGATACTCTCGCCGAATTTCTCCCGGCAGTAATCAATCGCATCCGGATCTCGATCAAGGCCGATGAGATGGCCTGTCGTGAGGTGCTTGAGGATTTCCTGTGCATGTCCTCCTCCGCCAAGGGTTGCGTCAATATAAATCCCGGCGGGATCGTGCACAAGTAATTCGACAGCCTGATTTAATAAAACCGGCTGGTGTGAAAAGGAGGTCACGCGAACCTGGCGGCCAGAGCTTTCTGTTGGCGACGCTGTTTTCGACACGGGTCGTGAAGTTCCAACGAGGTTAAGGCCTTTTCGACCGTAGAAGAGAGGCCGAAGAAGCGGCGAAGGTGTTTGTGACCTAATAGTTGAAGAATGCTGCCTGCGGCATTAACAATGCGAAGTTCGCCGCCAAGCATTCGCAGGTTGACGACGATTCCCGTGAGAACCGAAACAGCTTGAACGTCGATGGAGCGGACACCTGCGAGGTCGAGGAGGATGCGTGAAGCGCCGTTCTCACTTAAATGCGAGAAGAGGGTTTCGATCTCGCGGGCAACGGCCAACGTCAGATCGCCGCGCAGATGAATCGTCGCAATACCACAAGATTCTTTTATTTCTGCGGAAATCGGCATGACTATTCGTCCTCTGTCGTTTCCTGAATTTTCTCGAACTCGTCCCAGACATCCCCGGACGGAATGGCATCTTTCTCCAAATAAGTATCGTGGACGGCTTTGTCCCGGATAATGAAGAAATCCAGACGCCCGACGAAGCAGATATCGCGTTTGATTCCCGAGCGTTCAAATGCTTCCTTTGGTAAGGTTACGCGCCCCTGACTATCCACGGATTTCCGGTAGGAGTTTCCGTGGACGGCTATATCCGCGTTAAAACGTCCTTTTCGCTTCAGAGAAGCTCTGAGACGACTATCTGTTTTCCAATAGGTGATATAGGTTTTCTGTGGAAAGACATATAGAAATTCGGCCCTTGGAGCGAAAATCAGCATACTCTCCCCGCTCTCCTCAAGAGAGTGACGGAAATCAGCAGGAATATTGATTCGACCTTTGCCGTCAACAATTCCGTCATGAGTTCCAACAAAGAAAGGTGATTCAGGGAATTCTGACTTTTCCATTCCAATATGGCCTTATTTCATCCAATCTGCCCCACAATTTAGTGATTGTAAGTGAATGAGTCAAGAGTTTTTTTTGAAAAAATAGAAAGTGTAAAAATATAATAATCAATTGGTAGAAATATTTTCCTAGTGTTTTATAGTGACAAAATCGGTTTTTCATCATATATTCATCATTTCCGAGAGGGAAGCCTCTCTATTTTCTGAGAGTAAAACATGACAGATCCACAAATCGAACTCGAGGATTTGGCGCGCAAAGC
>CAZADO010000220.1:0-2504 GCA_964483885.1 uncultured Alphaproteobacteria bacterium
GACGAATGTGTTCAGTTGGCTTGTTCTCGAACCGGAAAACACCACGAATCGCATACGTATTTTCCTTGTCAATCGTCCTGAAATCGGCGATACATCACAGGCGAATTTCTCGATTTCTGTTGCAGGATTATGGGTGACGTCTCCCAACGGCGGTGATACATTGATTACAGGTCAACAGACTATATTTCGCTGGTTTCGAGTCAATACACCCGGACCGATTTCCGTTGAACTGAATCGCAATTATCCAAACGGTACATGGGAACTCATCGCTGGTTCGACTTCGGCGGATAGTCTTATTTGGACAGTCAATGAACCGCCGACACTAAACGCGCGCTTGCGAGTGACACTTCTTTCTGATACGGTTTTTAAAGATGTCAGTGATGATAATTTCTCGATTTATAGACCGACGCTGATTCTTCACGAACCTGCTCCCGGAGATACGCTACCCATTGGAGGGCAGCTTGAACTTCGCTGGGAACGCATCGGTGTTCCGGGGAAAGTACACCTTTATCTCAAGCGCGTATGGCCCAGCGGAGGATGGGAACCTGTCGCCTTCAATCAATATGGCAATTCGTGCACGTGGAACATCACCGGCCCGGAAGCGACGGCGGCGAGATTCCGTGTGTTGTCGGGAGTGAATTCGACTTGGGGTGACACGACTGATGGAGGTGTTCGCATTGGCACGCCTTCGTTGTGGCTGAACGCGCCTGTCGGTGGAGAAGAATGGCCGCTCGGTGGGGAAGCGGTTGTCAAGTGGACACGCGATGACGCTCCGGGAGAAGCTTCCGTATTCCTCAACCGCGATGGAGTGAGCGGGACGTGGGAAAACATTGGCAGTTCCTATGGCGATTCGCTTCTCTGGGGCGTAACGGGTGATACGACATGGAATGCGCGCGTGAAAATATCGCACAACAGCGTACCGCTCGAAGTTGTCAGTGCGGGAGCGCATGCTATTCTGGAACCTCGTCTGACGTTGCTCTCCCCGCAAGGAGGAGAAATCTTCGGCATCGGTCATGAGATGACGATTCGCTGGGCAAGACAAGCGGTCAGCGGGCCGGTGGAGGTCTCTCTCGAACGAACAGGATTGCGAGGCGGAATCGAAATTCTTGCCGATGAAGTTTGGGCGGATTCTCTGGTATGGACAATAACCGGCCCCGAAACCGAGGGCGCAATTTTCTCTGTACGTTCGACATCCGGGCCAGAAACGCACGTGAGTTCTCCCGCGACGATTTATCTGGCCGAACCTGCACTAAGCCTCATTAGTCCAGTCGAAGGCAACGTACTTGTCGTCGGTGAAATTTGTACGCTCAAATGGGAGCGCACCGTCGTTACTGGAGCTGTGCGTGTTGAAATAAATCGAAATTATCCCACCGGTGCTTGGGAGCTCATCGCGGAAAGCGAAGCGGATTCTGTGCTATGGGAAATCGATGAACCGACCAGTGCTGCTGCAGCGTTCCGAATTCGATCCGTGTTGAATCCGGAAATCGAGAATCAGGTACACAGTCTTCAGATTATTTCTCCGAATTTAACCTTGACGTCTCCCGTCGGTGGAGAAATTTGGGGAATCGGAAATCAGAAAATAATTTCTTGGGAACGCCGTGACTATTCGGGAGCGGTTGATATTCTCTTGAACACGTCTTATCCATCGGGAGAATGGGAATTGCTCGTGGCGAGTGTGTCAGGCGATAGCTATTTATGGACGGTGGCAGGGGATACGAGTAGTCAAGCTCGCATCAAAATATCGGCGGTCGAACGGCCGATGAGCGATTCTTCGCAATCGAATTTCTCGATTATTCATCCTCAAGTATCTCTGACATCTCCTGAGCCGGGAGATACGCTCGTCATCGGAGAAGAGTGTACGATTCGCTGGACTCGCCTTGAAGCTTTCGGAGCGGTAGGAGTCGACATCAATCGTGACTTCCCAACAGGAGCATGGGAGAATCTTGCGAGCGGCATTCTCACCGACAGTTTGCTCTGGGTCGTCAGTGGCATTGACGGCATTCACAATCGTCTGCGTGTTTCCTTAGAAGAGCGAGCGGAAATCAGCGATACAACACAAGGGGATATTACGATTGGTCAGCCGGAGCTTGTCGTTACCTCGCCTTCTGCTGGGGATACGTGCTTCACCAGCGCGCTTCATACGATTACTTGGACACGCCATTTTGCATCTGGAGCGGTCTCGATTGACATCAATCGCGGCGGAGGAATCTGGGAAGAAATCGCGAGCGGGATTACGCAAGATATTTACGCGTGGCTGGTTCAAGGCAGCGCAACAAACGAAGCGCTAGTGCGCGTTAAGCTGGAAAGCGACACAACAATTTCCGGTACAAGCGACGAGTTTTCTATTCTGAATCCAGCTCTATCTTTGATGACTCCGCAATCCGGCGATACATTTATCGTCGGAGAAAACCGCATAATTCAATGGAGTCGATTGGGTTATGCTGGCAATGTGACTGTCGAACTCATGCGGCAATGGCCGGGCGGCACGTGGGAATCTATTTATT
>CAZADO010000221.1:0-3802 GCA_964483885.1 uncultured Alphaproteobacteria bacterium
GAGGCAGCGCAACGAATACAAGTGACGCAACAAAAAATGTGAGCGCACTGGCATACCAGATAGTATTATCTTTCCAAGGATTCAGGAAAAATAATCCCGTCCATGCAAGCAAAACGAGAACCATATATGGCAAAGCAACCAGCAAACGTACGCCAAGCGGACGCGCGGCTATTTGTTGTCGCAGCGACAACTCAGGATCTTCAGGACGTGGTGAATAGACAAGTAAGAAAGGAATATCCGACATGAAGAAGAACGCCGCTTTGGACGCCAGCAGCTTTACCTCTCGCCATGGCTTCACCAGCATATCACGAAGACCTGCTTTAAATGCGACTTCATTTATAGCAACTTCACCCGGCGCAGTCAATGTATCCCAAGGAAGCGGACATTCAGGAATACCATATCCTCCCGATGATTCTGCGTTATGCCCCATATAAAAATTCATTCCTACGCCGGTATAAATCGTGAAGGAACCATGCTTCTGCAAATTCCAGATGGCATACGGCAGTAGCAACAGAGCTGCCAAACCTATGGGGATAAGAGTGCGCCATTTTTCATATTTCCAGCGACCGATGGCTAAGACAACGATGGCGAGCAGCGCAACGGGTCTCGTGTAGAGTATCGCTGCCCATAAAACTCCATTGACAATTGCTTCCACCCACCCGCGTTTAGCGAACAACGCCAGCGCAACGATGAAAAAGACAAGAAATGTGGCTTCACTAATCAGCAGCGATGGTAAAATCGCACGAGCCGGTAAAAACATCCACAAAGCAAGAATCGTCAATCCGGCTCGCGTTCCGAAGTGTCGCGCTCCCAAACTCGCCAGAATAATTCCCGCCAAAACATCCAGCAGACTTTGGAAAACACCCACTGCTGCAGACGAATGTCCGAATACAAGATAAATTACCGCTAAGAAAGCGGGATAGCCGGGCGGCCAAGTCGCAGGGCTGCCATCAAGTAAATAGCGACCTTCACTGGCCAAACTCCAACCAAGCGGATCATAGATAACCTCATCCGTCCCTAATATCCCCGGACGAAAAATCACAAGGAGCAGACGCAGCAGGAGACCTGCACACGCCAGAGCCAGAAACAAACGCCGGGAAGATGGCTTCTTCTCCTGCATCCTCAGTGTTCCTCTTGTTCAGAAGATTCCCGGAGGAATTCGAAAACAGCCTGCGCAAGTTTCAGTGAGAAACCCGGCACGTCCGCGATAGCTTCCAGGGATGCTTCACGCAGTTTCGTCATCGTTCCGAAATGATTCAGCAGGGCGCGGCGTTTCGACGGTCCAATACCTTTTATATTATCCAGAACGGATTCCAGCGTTCGCTTTTTTCGCAAAAGGCGGTGATACGAAATCGCATAACGGTGAGCTTCATCGCGAACCGTCTGCAGGAGTTTGAGCGCGGATGATGTTCGGGGAATATTTTGCGGAAGAGGATCGCCGGGCAGGAAAACCTCTTCGAGGCGTTTGGCAAGTCCGATGACAGGCTGCTTTTTAAGTCCCACTTCATGCAGAGCTTCAACCGCCGCCGAAAGTTGACCTTTGCCGCCATCGACTAAGATAAGGTCAGGGAGAGTTTGCTCGGTGCGTGTGAGGCGAGAATAACGCCGCTGAACGACCTCCTTAATCGAAGCGAAATCATCCTGACCTTCAACTCTCTTTATCGCAAAACGTCGATATTGCTTTTTCGCAGGACGCGCGTTTTCGAATACAACAAGACTGGCCACCGTTTCGCGTCCTTGCGATGTGGAGACATCAAAAGCTTCTATGCGTTTTGGTAATGTTGAAAGATGCAGTACTTTCTGCATTTGTTCAAGCGCTGCGGGAATTCTCTCTCGTTTGGCCTGCGCGCGTTTGTATTCCCCTAAAAGAAGCTCCGCATTTCTATGTGCCAGTTGGAGAAATTTGACTTTTTCGCCACGTTGAGGCACGAGAATTTCTACTTTGTTTCCACGCTTATTCGAGAGCCACTGGATCAGCAAATCCGAATCCGGGATTTCCGATGGAACAAATATTTCTTTTGGAATGAGCGTTGAGACGGAATAGTATTGTTCGAGAAAATGTGCGAGGATGTCTCCCTCTTCCCTATCCTTCAAATGACGGAGAATATAGTGCAGACGGCCAATCATTCGGCCAGCGCGAATCTGAAAAACAACGGCGCATCCTTCCTGATCTTCTATCGTTAACGCGATAACGTCGTGATCAACCGCATTGGGGCTGATGACTTTCTGCCGCAGAGATAATTTCTCGAGCGAGCGAAGTTGATCTCGTAATTGCGCTGCTTCTTCGAATTTAAGTTCTTCTGAAAGCGTATCAAGCCTGCTATGTAAAGCCGTAACGATAGCTTCTCCGTGTCCTTGAAGAACCTGCAAATAATCCCGTATGTGTTGATTGTAGATGTCGGCATCCTCAAGACTTATGCAGGGTGCATTGCAGCGTCCGATGTCATACTCGACACATTTTTTGAATTTGCCTGCGGCTATGGATTCGGGAGTCAAGGGGAGATTGCAAATGCGGATTTTCAAGAGTCCCTTCAGGACATGAATCATTGGTTTGAAGTGAACGAGCTTGGAAAAGGGTCCGAAATAACGCGACCCATCCTGAACGGGTCTGCGCGTCAAGAAAATGCGCGGGAAAGGCTCCCGTGTGACTTGCAGGAAAGGAAAGGATTTGTCATCACGCAGTTCGACATTATAACGCGGTTTTTTTTCACGGATAAGATTGTTTTCCAGAATCAGAGCTTCAAGTTCGCTGTCTGTAGGAATAATTTCAAAATCAGTAATCCGCGAAACTAAAGCATCAAACTGATAACGACCGTCGTGATTTTTCTGAAAATATGAACGTACACGATGCCGCAACGTCCGAGCTTTCCCGATATAAATCACTTTTCCGGACTTATCCTTAAAAAGATAGACGCCCGGACTTTTTGGCAGCGCATCAAGTTTTTCCCGCAAGCGATTCATCGACAACTACATTTTTTTCAAACCCTGCTGCAAATCATCAATGATATCCTGTGGATCTTCCACTCCAACAGAAATGCGAACGAGCTTCTCGTGAATGTGTGCATCCTTGCGTTCTTCTGGAGTATAGGTCGAATGTGTCGTGGATGCCGGATGACAAACGAGAGTGTCGCAATCACCCAGGGAAACGGCGATGGTGCACAATTCAAGAGCATCCTGAAAGCGGCGAATTTGCTCCTGATCAGCTTTCAAATCAAAACTAATCATTCCACCGAAATTCTTCATCTGCTTTTTCGCCAATGCATACTGCGGGTGAATCGGCAGTCCGGGATAGTACACTCGCTCGACTTTTGGATGGAAGCTTAAGAATTTTGCTATCTGCATCGCACTGGATGAATGCCGGTCCATTCGGATCGGCAGTGTTTTCAAACCACGAAGTAAAAGCCACGCATTGAAGGGACTGATACAACCGCCCATATCGACCATGACACCGTCATGAATTCTTTTAATGATTTCATTGTTTGAGATAATCAATCCAGCAACCGTGTCTCCATGTCCGCCGATATATTTTGTTGCACTGTGAACCACGAGGTCGGCACCCATCGTCAAAGGTTGTTGATAGTAAGGCGTGGCGAATGTATTATCGACACCCAAAGCAATGTTATGACGTTTTGCAAGGGCAGCGCACGCTTCGATATCCACAATATCCAATGTGGGATTCGCGGGGGTTTCAACAAACAGGAGCTTTGTGTTGGGTTTGATCGCGTTTTCGATATTCTCAAGATCAGTGCCATCTACAAAAATCGGCTCAATACCCAGCTTTGGCAGGATATGTGCAAACAGA
>CAZADO010000222.1:0-4942 GCA_964483885.1 uncultured Alphaproteobacteria bacterium
AAGCCAAGAGATGTTTAGCCGGTCACGAGACTCATCACGAGAGCTGGTTTGACTTTCCGGGTGTTGGACGGCGGTTTATAGAAACCCTATACTACCCTTATTGGGGGCCGAATAAAGAAATTAGAGGTTTCGCCATCAGCAGTCGTGATGTCACCGAGCGCAAGCAGGCGGAGGAAGCGCTGTGCGAGAGTGAGGACAAATTCAGAACGTTATCGGAGGAATCATTTGACGGTATTCTTGTTCATGACAATGGTCGAATCCTTGAAGCGAATCGGATGTTTGCCGCTACGTTGGGCTATAAACCATCCGAAGTGATTGGGATGCAGATCGAGGATTTCATCGCTCCTGAATCAATCAAAACTGTGAAGAAAGCAATCCTTTCAGGATCGAAAAAGCCTTACGAGGTTCTGGGACGAAAGAAGGATGGGTCGTTTTTCCCGATAGAGGTTATCGGAAAAACAATCCAATATAAAGGGGAAAATGTCCGTATTTCAACGGTTCGTGATATCACCGAGCGCAAGCAGGTGGAGGAAGTGCTGCGGGAAAGCGAAGAAAGAGTGCGTTCCATCTTGGAGAATTCACCCGATTTCATTTTCATCGTAGATCCTGATGAGAAAATGCAGTATATGAACCGTACGATACCGGGTCTTTCCGTCGAAGAAACGGTTGGGAAAAATATGCTTGAATTTATCGACCCACAGTACCACGATGTGAACAGAAGGAGTGTAAGACACGTTTTTCAAACCGGAGAGTTGTGCGTTATCGAAAGTAGATCTCCCGATTCAGAAGGCAATCTTGCCTGGTATGAGACTCGGTTCGGACCCATTAGGAGCGGTGGGCAAGTCGTGGCTGTCATGGGAACCGCCACAGATATTACGAAGCGAAGAGAATCAGAACAAGAATTAAAGAAATTCAAAACAATTTCGGATAAAGCCGAATACGGTTCCGCAATATCCGATATGCAAGGCAATCTACTGTATATCAATAACAGCTTCGCGGAGATGCACGGATACACATCTGAAGAACTCACTGGTAAAAACATTTCAGTTTTTCACAATGAAGAGCAAATAATAAATGTCGAGAGATTGATTGGACAACTCATAGAAACAGGTCGTTTTATCGCTGAAGAAGTATGGCACATCAGAAAAAACGGCACGAGCTTCCCTACACTAATGACAGCAACGACGATTAAGAATGAAAAAGATGAGTCTTTCTATCTGGCGACCACGGCTATTGACATCACTGAACGCAAGCAGGCGGAGGAGGCGCTGCGCGAGAGCGAGGAGAAACATCGCACGTACATCGAAAACGCCCCTGACGCCATATTCGTAACGGATTCTGATGGCAGGTACATCGAAGTAAACGATGCGTCCTGTCGGATTACGGGATACACCCGAGAAGAATTGCTGAAGATGAGTATCGCCGAGCTGTCGCCGCTGGATTCGCCACCGGAAGCATTCGAATCCTTTGCTGATTTGAAAAAGACCGGCAAATCGTATGGCGAGATAGTCATCCGGCGAAAGGACGGCACTGATATACAATCGTCTATCAATGCTGTGGCACTCACAGGTGAACGGTACATGGCGTTCTGTTCCGATATCACCGAGCGCAAACGAGCAGAGGAAGCTCTGCGCGAGAGTGAGAAGCGGTTTAAATATTTAGCAGAGTTGTTGCCTCAAACGGTGTTTGAGATAGATGTTAACGGGTACCTCACATTTATTAATGATCAAGGATTCAAGTCGTATGGAATTACTCGGGAAGACTTTGAAAGAGGTTTTCATGCTTTGCAGCTCCACGTACCGGATGAACATGAGTGCATGAAAGAGGACATTCGACGGGTGCTGAGCGGAGAAGATATCGGCGTCGTCGAATATACAGGATTACGGAAAGACGGATCGACATTTCCGGTTCTTATCTATAGCAATGCGATTTATCACAACGACAAATCCGTCGGAATTCGAGGTATCTCCATTGATATTACCGAGCGCAAACGTGTGGAGGAAGCTCTCAGAGAATCTGAACAGAAATTTAAAGCGATTTTTGAAAACGCGCAAGATGGAATTCTTCTTGCGGATTCTGAATCTGGAATATTCCTCACCGGTAATGCGAAGATCTGCCAAATGTTGGGTTATAGTATCGATGAGATAAAATATCTGAGGGTCGAAGATATTCATCCATCGGAAGATCTTCCTTATGTTCGGAAGCAGTTTGCGCGACAACTCAAAAAGGAGATTGTCGTTGCAACCAATCTACCTGTGCAGAGAAAAGACGGTAGTGTCTTCTTTGCGGACGTTGGTTCTTCTCCTGTCACCATAGAGGGAAAGACCTACTTAGCGGGCATTTTCAGAGACATTACAGAGCGGAAAAGGGCCGAAGAAATGTTGAAAAATGCCTTCAAGACTACAGAAACTATTCTCGAAAAATTGCCTGTTGGAATCATGATTGTAGGCAGGGACAGAATCGTTCGCAAGGTTAATCGTACCGCGCTGGAAATGGTAGGTTACGAAAGGGAAGACATCGTAGGCAAAATTTGCAATAAGAATATTTGCTCCACAGAGAAAGGAAAATGTCCTGTATTAGATCTTGGGAAAACCGTCGACAACACCGATAAAATACTTCTATCAAAAGACGGCAGTCAGATTCCCATTTTGAAAACGGTTATTCCAATGTTCCTTGAAGGGGAAGACGTCCTACTGGAAGCTTTCATCGATATTACCAAGCGGAAGCAAGACGAAGAGGCACTGCGCACAAGCAAAGCACATCTGTTGAACGCGATACGGATAGCCAAGTTAGGGAATTGGGAATACGATGTCCTCAAGGATTTGTTCACTTTCAATGATGAATTTTACACACTGTTTCGAACGACGGTTGAAGAAGCGGGCGGCTACACGATGCCATCCGCCCGCTATGCCGAATTGTTTGTTCACCCCGAAGACGGAGCATTGGTCGGTGACGAAGTTCGGAAGGCTATTGAAGCCACGGATCCAAATTTCAGCCGTCAACTCGAGCATCGAATCGTCTATGCCGACGGAGAGATCGGACACATTGCGATACGATTCCAAATCGTAAAGGACAGTGAGGGCCGGACGGTTAAGACCTATGGTGTGAACCAAGATATCACCGAACGTAAGCTTGCTGAAAAGGAAAAGGAACGGCTGGAGACTCAGCTTCGTCAAGCGCAGAAGATGGAGGCCATTGGCACGCTGGCCGGAGGGATCGCGCACGATTTCAACAACATCCTTGCGGCGATGCTTGGATACACAGATATGGCAAGAAAGGAAATCCCAAAAGGCAACATCGCGCGCGACGATTTGGAAGCGGTGCTTAAGGCTGGGAATCGAGCCAAAGATTTAGTGAAGCAGATTCTCGCCTTCAGCAGACAGACGGAACATGAATCTCAACCGATTCAGATTCATCCTGTGGTCAAAGAAGCGCTCAAACTGTTGCGGGCTTCCTTGCCGTCAACCATCGAAATCCGCGAGGACATCCACGAGAACTGCGGTGCCGTGATGGGGGATCCCACGCAGATTCATCAAGTGTTGATGAATCTGTGCAGCAATGCGCAGTATGCGATGAAAAAGAAAGGGGGAGTGCTCGATGTACGTCTCGAAGCCGTTAACGTCGATGTTGAACAAGCGCGGGCGAATCCGAATCTAAGCGAAGGTCCCTATGTCGTACTGACGGTCAGCGATAC
Source organism: uncultured Alphaproteobacteria bacterium (assembly GCA_964483885.1). GTDB lineage: Bacteria > Electryoneota > RPQS01 > RPQS01 > DYHQ01 > JAUXGA01. Next base: position 3,695 of record CAZADO010000222.1, read on the forward strand.
GGGTCACGGTATGGATGCGGGTACCTTAGAACGGATATTCGAACCCTTCTACACAAAGAAACCGGTTGGTGAAGGGACAGGAATGGGGCTTTCGACGACTCATGGAATCGTGAGAAGTTGTAACGGTGTGATTATGGTTTCAAGTGAACTTGGAAAAGGTTCTACATTTCGGATCTATCTGCCAAAGCTTAAAGGTGAAGCATCGGAGAAAACATCAGAAGAGAAGATAATCCCCCGCGGCAGCGAGACTATTCTATTTGTAGATGACGAAGAAATGTTGGTCGAGTTGGGCCAAAAGATGCTGGGGAATTTGGGATACAGCGTGACGGCGCGCACCAGCAGTATCGAAGCGCTGGAGGCGTTTCGAGCCCAACCGGATCGGTTCGATCTTGTTGTAACGGATCAAACCATGCCGAATATGACGGGTGCCGAGCTTGCGACTGAAGTGATGCATATCCGTCCGGACATGCCGGTCATTCTCGTGACGGGATTTAGTGAAGTTGTCACACCTGAGAAGGCGAAACAATTGGGGATTCGCGATTATATTCAAAAACCTGTCGTGATGGCTGAACTTGGTACGGCTATCCGTCAGGTATTGGATGAGAGCAAGAAAGGAGATTAATAATGATGGCGCGCTTACTTGTTATTGATGATGATCTCGAGTTCAGATCCATGCTTGTAGAGATGTTGAGACGCGCGGGTTATAATGTGGTGCAAGGTTCCGACGGCAGAGTCGCGATGAAGGTTCTCCGAGAGGAGCCAATCGATATTGTCATTACGGATATCGTTATGCCGGAGAAGGAGGGCCTGGAAACGATAAAAGAGCTGCGGCGTGAGTTTCCCGAAGTGAAAATCATTGCGATGTCCGGAGGCGGGCGCATTGGTCCGAAAAACTACCTCTCGATAGCAAAGGCACTTGGCGCGCAGCGCACATTCGAAAAGCCTCTTGATAATGATGAAATAAAACAAGCGATTCAAGAACTCTTGGCTGATTGAAAAGCATATGTCATTTGTGAGTCTTCGTGGATGAGAATCGTCCTATCCTGAAGCTTCATCAATCGTCTTAACGATTAGATTATCCTGCCCGTCACTCGTCACTTCAATCGGCGGCTCTATGGGATCCACTTCTGCTTCGACACCATCGATAGAAAAGATAGTCTTCGCTGCCATTCGCTCGCGAATCGATATCATATTTTTTCCCTGATCCCGGCCTTGTTCCATTTTTCGCAACATTTCGATATTTTCCTT
>CAZADO010000223.1:0-7756 GCA_964483885.1 uncultured Alphaproteobacteria bacterium
GATGACTATCGAGAGTTGCCTCGTTTAATTAAGGAGCGGCTTACGCTTGTATCCGAAGAACCAGCGTATGTTGCCACTTGTCTGAGCCGCAGTGAACTCTATGATGAAATCATTCCGTATACCACAAGTGACGTCTCGCAATTCGTGACGATTACGCGCGGCTGCGATAAATTCTGTTCGTACTGTGTTGTTCCCTATGTACGAGGACGAGAGCGGTCGCGGCCTTTGCCGTCGATTGTCGCTGAAGTGAAAGCGCTGGTCGCTCACGGAGCGCGAGAAGTGATGCTCTTGGGCCAGAATGTCGATGCGTATCGATGGGAAAATACCACCTTCGCAGACTGTTTGAGCGCTGTCGCGGACGTGGAAGGGCTTGAGCGAGTCCGTTTTCTGACATCGCATCCGCAGGATATTCATATCAGCCTTTTCGAAGTGATGGCGGCGAATCCGAAAGTCTGTCCCTATCTTCATCTGCCGGTGCAATCCGGTTCGAACCGAATTCTCGGATTGATGAACCGAGGCTACACTCGCGAACGCTACATCGACATTATCGAAGAAGCGCGCCGCATCGTTCCGCAAATAGCGTTATCAACCGATATCATCGTCGGTTTTCCGTCGGAGACCGAGCGCGAGTTCAAAGAAACCTTAGAGCTCGCAGCGCAGATTCGTTTCGACAGCGCGTTTATGTTCAAATATTCGACGCGTCCGAATACAAAAGCCGCACAAATGCCGGACGATGTTCCTGAGCCTGAAAAAATCCGCCGCTTGGAAAAACTTATAGAGCAGCAAAGCTCCATATCACGAGAGCGGAACAAAGAGCAAATTGGGCGAGTAGATGAAGTGTTGATTGAAGGAATGTCGCCTAAGAATAACGCATGGCTTTTCGGGCGCACACCCGATTTCCGGCCGGTGGTTTTCTCGCCCAATGGTGAAGGGCTGGGGCAACGGGTGCAGTTGCGGCTCGTCGAATTGCGCGGGTTTACGTTCGTCGGTGAACATACGGCAAAATAGCAACCACGCTCCTTCAAAAACAGGAAGGAAAGATTTATGCGTGTTTTTCATTGGATTATCCTTGTTATCATTCTCGTTTTAGTCGTGGCGATTTTCACGCAGAACAACCAGACGCTGGGGACGGTGAAGATTTTTAAATGGAAAACCTCCCCCGATTGGCCGATTTCCTACAGCCTTTTACTGGCAGGCCTCGCAGGGTATCTGCTGTCTCTCCTTGTGGCGGTCATTAATCAAATTCGTCTGCGCGCTCAAATCGGTCACCTTAAACGAGAGAACAGACAAGTGCGCGAAGAATTGGATCGTCTGCGAAATCTGGCGGTCGAAGAAGATATGACGCTGCCCTCTTCGCCGGAAGAATCTTAAAACCCAAGCTCAGGAGTCAAACATGACTACGGGTTTTCTCCTCTTTCTCTTCGTTGTTGTCATCGGTGCGGTTTTTGTTTTTCTCTACTTGCAGCGGCGCGAACGTCGGAAATTGACGGTTCAGTCGCCCTATACCGAAGCGCTCCACGCTTTGCTGATAGGAGACCAGCCGCATGCCCTGCAAAAGCTCAAGCAGACGGTGCAGGGGGATACGAACAACATCGACGCGTATATTCGTCTTGGAAATTTGCATATCGAGATGAATGATTACGCGCGAGCGTTGAAAATCCACCGAATGCTGACTCTCCGCGTCGATTTAACGAAAGCTCAGCGAATCGATGTCTATCGGGCGCTGGCGCGAGACTACACAGTGATGAAGGATTTCCCGCGCGCTCTCGAAAGTCTTGACCAGATTCTTCAACTGTCAAAAAATGACGTCGAAGCCCTGAAAGCGAAACAAGCTCTACTCGAAAAACAAAAAAATTGGGCAGCGGCTTTCGAAACGGCGAAGAAACTCCAGTCCGTCGATGGTGCGGTTTCTTTCCGGCGTCTCGCGATTCTGAAAGTGCAGGAAGCGCTCCAGATCGCCGAAAAAGGCAAAGAACGCGAAGGACGGCTGCGGTTGCGGGAAGCCGTCAGACTCGATGGAACCTATCCCGCTCCCTTCCTGTATTGGGGCAATTCGTACATTCGCGAAGGCCGCATTGAAGACGCCGTAAACACATGGAAAAAGCTGCTCGACAGAGATCCCGCTCATTCCTATTTGATCTTCCAGCGACTGGCCGACAATCTTTTTGAACTCGGTCGCTTCGGCGAAATCGAACAAATCTACCGCGAAGTCTTACGGAAACATCCTCAGAATGTTCACGCATACGTGGCGCTTTCGAAATTCTTGGATAAGCGAGGGGATCAGGCCGAATCAATCACCGTTCTCGAAGACGGACTCGATAAAAATCCGGAAAGCCTCTGGCTGAGACGGCGTCTGATACGCATCTATGGCGAATTAGGAAATCTGGATCGATTGCGAACCTTGTCGCGGGATATTCTAAGTCGCGTCATGAAAGAAGCCTATGAGTTCACCTGTAAAGAATGCGGCTTCGTCACACGGGAAGCTCTCTGGCATTGTCCCAAGTGCGGAGCTCTGGACAGTTTTGGAGTCTAAAATGAGAATCATTCTTTTAGCCTTGTTTGCGTTCGCTTTCCAGCCCCTCCATGCGGAAACCGCGATGGAGCTGATTGAAGAAGGCCGGCTCACGGAAGCTATCATTAAAGTTCAGGACGTTGACAGTCTGGCAAGATATCAGGATTACTTGGAAGCGCTTTTGGAAGTCGATGCGATGCGCGCTTGTTCGCTCTATCAACTGGTTTCGTGGCGATACCCGGAAACGGATGTTGATGAACTGGCGCAGGAGCGTCTTCTCGCCTTCCAGAAATGGGGACAAAGTCTGCCGCCGTTTATCGCACCGAAACAAGCGCTGAAAGCGGAACTTGAGCCTGAAACTCCGAACGTCGCCGAGCAACAAGTTACCGTGGATGTCATCGAACCTGCTCCCGAGCCGGATGTTATCGCCGACGTGACGCCGCCGGAACAGAAAGCAGAAGAACAGCCTGCTCCCAAAATTGAGAAGGTCGTCGAGAAAACAACGCCTCCGGAACCTGTGAAAAAGGCGGAAACAGAACCGAGACCCAAGATTGTCGAAACTCCAGTGAAAGCGCCTTCCCCTGAACCTGACATCAAAGAGCCTTCCGTCAAACCGATTCCCGAACAATCCCTCGTGCCTCATGATGTGGAACCCACGCCAAATGGAAACGTCTGGGTACAGGTTGGAGCTTTCGGCGTCCGCGAAAATGCGGATGCTCTGGTGAAAGAATTAAAGGCGGCGGGTTTCCCCGCAAGAGTTGTGTCAGAAAAGAGCACGAAATCCATGCTGCATCACGTCCGCGTTGGAGCCTACTCATCATCCGAAGCGGCTCTTGAAGTCGGTAAACAACTGAAACAAAACTTTGAACTCAATTTCTATCTTGTCAAAAAGTAGAAGGCTTGCACAAATGCAGGCTGATAAGATAACATTTCCGTCTCCCTAATCCCGGAGACGGTTTTTGTCTGATTGAGATGAGGCGACCGTGAGCACATCCACTCCAATGCTGAAACAGTACCACGAAATCAAAGCGCAATATCCCGACGTGGTGCTCTTTTACCGGATGGGGGATTTCTACGAGCTTTTCTACGACGACGCGAAGCTCGGCAGCGAAGTTCTCGGCCTGACACTCACATCACGTGCGCATGGAAAAGCCTCGAGCGTCCCCTTGGCGGGATTTCCCCATCATCAACTCGACAACTACCTCGCTAAAATGACTCGCGCAGGCTATCGTGTCGCGGTCTGCGATCAAATCGAAGACCCGAAACTCGCTCGCGGAATCGTCAAACGCGCCGTCACCGAAGTCGTCTCCGCCGGAACAACCTTTTCCGATAAAGTTCTCGAAGGCGGTAAAAATAATTATCTGGTTGCCGTCTATTTGACGAAAGAAACGGCAGGTTTGGCCTATGCCGATGTAACCACCGGTGAATTTTTCACAGGCGTGCTGCCATTGGAACAGCTTTCAGCGCGCGTAGCATCGCTGGAACCATCGGAAATTCTCTGCATGACCAGTCAGCGCGATGACATGAACAAACTCCTGCCCAATTCCAATGCGACGCTGATGATTTTACCCGACTGGCATTTCACGAAGGAAGCCGCCGAAGGCACCTTGCGCCGTCATTTCGATGTCGTGACGCTGAAAGGTTTCGGGATTCAGGGACTCGAAAGCGCCGCGCAAGCCGCCGGAGCGCTCGTGCATTATGCGCGTTCGAATTTGGGGGACGAAGCGCCGATTCTGCCGAGCATGCAGGTCTTTAATTTGAATCAGGAGCTTGTGCTGGATCCCGTCACACGCCGCAATCTCGAAATCGTGGAATCTTCCACCGGTGATGATCGCCGAGCGACTCTGTTCGCAGTACTTAATCGCACTCGCACACCTCCCGGAAGCCGCTTATTGAGGCGCTGGTTGATGCAGCCGCTGGCCGATCCTGAACAAATCAATACGCGCCTGAATAAAGTGGAATTTCTATTCTCGCAGGATAACCTGCGCAAAGGGCTCGTGGAAATTCTTTCAGGCATCGGAGACCTTGAGCGGCTCTTGGGAAAACTGGTCACTGGACGCGGAGCGCCGCGTGATGCCGTAGGCCTTAAAACTGTACTCGCACGCTTGCCCAGAATTCAAGAAGCATTCGCAAAGGATTCCTCGTCACCTCTGCAGAACACGATTGAAGCGCTTGCGCCGATGCCGGATTTGGTCGAATTTCTTGCACGTGCGCTGGTGGATGATCCTCCTGCACAGCTTTCGGCGGGCGGCTCTATTCGCAAAGGTTTTTCGAGTGACTTGGATGAACTCAGCGAGCTTCAAGGCAACGCACGCAAGTGGATTCTGGAACATCAGGAAGCCGAACGCACCCGCACCGGTATCACATCCCTCAAAATATCCTACAACAAAGTCTTCGGATACTATATCGAAGTCACCAATACTCACAAATCCCGCGTTCCATCGAATTATATCCGCAAACAAACCCTCGTTTCCAGTGAACGTTATGTCACGCCCGAATTAAAAACGTGGGAAGAAAAAATCCTGTCCGCCGAAGAAAAAGTCAAGGAACTCGAGGCGGAAATCTGGAGTCGCATTCGTTCGGAAATCGCGTCGCACTCGCCGCGCATCTTGGAAATCGCGAAAGCGCTCGCCGAGCTCGATGGCCTTCTCTCCTTGGCGCAGGTCGCTCGGGAAAAAGACTACGTGCGGCCTGAGATTCACGACGGTCAAGGTTTGGAGCTTATCGCTTGCCGTCATCCGGTCGTGGAATCGCTGCTACCAGCGGGCGAGGGCTTTGTTCCGAATGACTTGGTCATGGACGGCACTCGCTTCCAAATCATGATTCTGACCGGCCCGAACATGGCGGGCAAATCGACCTTCCTGCGTCAAATCGCGCTTTGCGTGCTCATGGCTCAAGCCGGTTCTTTTGTTCCGGCGAAGAAAGCGCGTATTGGAGTCGTGGACAGGATTTTCACCCGTGTCGGAGCGGGGGATAATCTGGCGGGCGGGGAAAGCACATTTCTGGTCGAGATGACCGAAGTGGCGAATATCCTGCGCAATGCCACACAGCGCAGCCTTGTTCTCCTCGATGAAGTCGGAAGAGGCACTTCCACTTATGATGGAATGGCGCTCGCTTGGGCGGTCACCGAATATCTTCACCAGACACCAGCTCTGGCCGCCAAGACCCTTTTCGCCACGCATTATCATGAACTTAACCGCATGGAAGAGGCATTTGAACGAATCCAAAACTACCGGGTGGAAGTTGAAGAATGGGGGGATCGCGTCATTTTCCTCCATCGGATTGTACGGGGGAGATGCGATCGAAGCTACGGTATTGAAGTCGCCCGATTGGCAGGATTGCCCGGGGAAGTAACTACACGAGCCCGGGAGTTGTTGCCGGAGTTGGAAGCGGCGAAAAAGGAGAACATGGTTCCCGAAAACGCATCTAACCCTTCTCTAACAATGCAGTTAACCATGTTCGAGCCTGCCTCCCAAAAGTTGATTGATACCCTCCGAGAGTTGGATATAAACGAACTTAGCCCACGCGATGCTCTCGATAAATTGTTTAAATTGAAGGAGATGGCTCAAAGCGACCGAAATTCATCTTTCCCAAAAAAACCTTGACTCTGACTATGCTTTTCCTTAAATTTATTAAGATTAGAAAGAGGGAATTGTGATGCAACCTTTCGCTAAGCAGCTTCGGATGCAATCTCTCATTTTTGCGCTTGCTTTTTTTTGCAGTTTTAATTTTGCGAACGCAGGTGCAATAAAAATTGGACGATTCGCCGGAGAATTTCTCGACTTGGGTGCTGGGGCTCGTTCTCTGGCAATGGGTGGAACCGGTGTAACGGTATCTTCAATGCAAACAAGTGGATACCATAATCCGGCGAGGTTGGCGTACGCCCAGCGGCATGCGGCGGAATTGATGCATGCCTCCTATTTCGACAACCTCTATACCTATGATTACTTGGGGCTTGCAAAACCTCTTCGCGAAGGAACCAGCGCTGGAGTAACGCTATTGTATGCCCGCGTTGGTGACATCCCATTGACCGCACTGCAGGATCCGTCGCTGCCTCTCGGAGATGACAATCGCGTTCGGGTCACGGATATGACCAGCTCGAACGAGTTGGCATTGATGGGTTCGTTGGGAGCGCCGGGGCCGTGGGGCTGGAAATGGGGCGGCACCGCGAAGCTGCTGATGAAAAGCGTCGCGGGCAAGTCTGCTTACGGCATTGGATTCGACGCCGGCGTAGCGCGTGAGTTCTCACGTGTCGCGCTTGGGATTACATTACGCGACTTGACTGGCAGCGCGCTCGTCTGGTCAACCGGCCGCACGGAAATCATTGCTCCATCGCTGGCTTTCGGCGGAGCGTGGGGAACGAAAATCCCTAATCTGCACGCGGAAGCCCGCATCGTCGCGGAAGCCGTCGGTCGTTTCGAAGATCGCGGTGATGCGGAAGCAATTGATGCGGGAATACTAAGTCTTGATCCTCGCTTGGGTGCGGAATATATCATCTCGGAAGTACTGGCTCTGCGCGGTGGACTTTTAGGTAAAAATATCACCGCAGGCGCAGGTATTCTGGTGTCATCCGTGACCCTCGACTATGCTTTCCAAGCTCACGAAGAACTCGGCAACACGCACCGCGTCTCGTTGGGATTAAACTGGAAATAGCATCTCCCCCCGCCTGCGGGGGGACAAAGGGGAGTAACCTTAAATCTCGCCGCGAATGGGTGCCCTCACCCTTCGCGTAAAGAAACAAATAAATCCATGCGGTGTTGGCTGCTTGCAGCCGACCCTAAGGAAACCTGTGAAAGAAAACGAAAAAGCCATCTATTCCATGACCGGTTTCGGTCGCGGTGAAGCCGAAGAACACGGCATCCGATTGACCGCCGAAATCCGCTCCTTGAACAACCGCTACTTTGACTTCGGTTTCCGGGCATCGCGTTCGCTGCAGAATTACGAGATCGAACTGCGCGAATTATGCCGCCGCCAAGTGGACCGGGGGCGACTGACACTGCTGCTTTCGGAATCGCGTTCGGCGGAAGCTCCCCCCTCACTGAACTACGATGAAAATCTCGCGTCTCACTACGTAGAACTGCTTCGAAAACTGAACAATCAACTCGGATTGGCGGGGCAGGTCGAGCTGAAACATCTGCTCACCTTCTCCGATTTGTTCGCGCCGGCGGACGCGAATGCTGAGAACAATCCGCTGTTGAAGCTTGCGAAAACCGCGACGGAAAGAGCGCTGGAAGATTTGCGGAG
>CAZADO010000224.1:0-7955 GCA_964483885.1 uncultured Alphaproteobacteria bacterium
TTACCATTTTCTTCAAAGAACGCCAAACCTGTCACACCATCAAATTTTTCGAGTAACTTCAATCCATCGGTCGGGCCAAGAATAAAAGCGCTGAGTGCCAAAGCTTGCGCTTCGGCCGTATTCTTAGCATGGACTGCGAAAGCTGTACAAAGTTCTGCGGGTTTGCCGGTGCGTGGATCCAGAAGCCTATGGTATTTTTTGCCGTCTTTTTCAAACGCGCCTTCATTGCAGGTTACCATCGCATACCCACCTACGGGCAAGAAGACATTTCCCAAGGACTCACCAGTGCCTGTCGGATCAGCGATCTTACATAAGAATCCTTTTGCACCCGGAGCATTCCCTACAGTCCGCATTAGTAAATCCGTCTGAACTGTCGCGGATTGAATTCCCTGATTCGATAAACATTCTGCTGCTTTGTCAAGGATATAGCCCGGACCGATTTTGTACAGCGTGAAACCCATTCCCTTTTTAGCGAGTAAAATGGATTTCCCAGCAACGAACATTCCTCCCTCTGTGACGAGTTGCTGCAGCGTATCCAACTCTTCAGGCGTCGGCACGCGAGGCTCTTTGTCAAATCCATATGCATCTAAAATGGGCTTGACGCGAATATCGAAAACTTTGTCTGTCTGCTCGTAGAGCTTCAACGCCTCCATAACCAAATCGAAAATCGGAGTGGACAAAGAAACCGACTGTTCTCCTGCCTCGGATGTTAATTTGTTCAACTCATTTTCCGGGCCGTCAAGAAGAATGCGAGCTTCCAAATCCTGAGCAAGTTTAAAGGTTTCGTTAAAAGCAGACTGCAGAGCTTCTTTGGTTTGGTTCTTATCATACACAGTGATGGTCAAGTCCGTTCCCAGAAGCTGACGGGTTTCGGATATCGGCTGGTTTTTCGGAGCGCATCCATTTAGCCCATAAAGCAAAATGGCTCCCATGAGCACAGCACTAAATCTGTAAAGATGTCGCATAAGAATCTTCACTCCATTATTTCTCGCGGTGAATTGCGTATTGGATAAATTGGATAAGGATACTTTTGGAATCTGAGTCGGGAAAAGGTGACAAAGCTTTCTCTGCTCGCTGTCCGTATTGTATGGCTTGTTCGCGCGCGTAGTCAACTCCTCCATTCGAACGGACAAATTGGACAATCATAGAGACGTCTTTTCCTTTCGCGCCTCGTCGGAGAAGAGCAAGCATTTCCTTTCCCTTTCCTTCTCCGGCGCGTTGATAAGCAGCAATAAAAGGCAGAGTAATTTTTTTATCTCGAATATCCTCTCCAACACGCTTGCCTAAGACTCGCGTGCGGCCTGTGTAATCCAAGAGATCATCTCGAATCTGAAACGCGATTCCCGCGGATTCGCCATATTCTGCAAGAGCAAGTTGCACGTCATCATTTTCACCCAGGCTCAGCGCACCAAGTTGGCAGCATGCTCTCATCAGTGCAGCTGTTTTATCGGCAATCGTGTCAAAATAACTTGCTTCAGAAATGTCTCCCCGTCTCGTGCGTGTGAGTTCTAAGAGCTGTCCTCGACTCATTCGTTTAGACGTTGTCGCAAGAATATCCAACAGGGGCAAACTGCGTTCTTCGAGCATCGCCGCCAGAGAATGGGCAAGCAGATAATCGCCGAAGAGAATAGAAAATTTATTTCCCCACAGATGATTGAGGGATGGAAAGCGGCGGCGCATCGTTGACTTATCGACAACATCATCGTGTACAAGAGTTGCGGTATGCAGCAATTCGACAATAAGACAAGCGCGATAGGTCGACATGCTGGGTTTTCCAAAAAGCTTGGCAGAAGCGAGAACCAAAAACGGTCGCAGCGCTTTTCCCCGGCGACGAACGAGATAGCGGACCGCCTGATCAACCATAAAAACATCTGAGCGCAACCGCTTGCGAAATTCTCGATAGAACTCGCTGAAATCCGGCGCCAACGCTCGCAGCAGGTTTCTCAGATCGGGCGGTGCATAAGATACTTCTAAATCGGTCAGTCTTTCGGCCTCACCCGTTTGAAAAATCGTTTACCGACTCGCAATAGCATCGGCTTATCTATAATAATTTGCTCCAGAGGATCAGAAACTTTTCGGCCATCCAACTGCACTCCTCCGCCTTCGACCAAACGACGAGCCGCCGATTTGGAAGCAGCTCCTCCAACCAGCGCGATTAATCCGGAAACCGTAATCGGATTCTCGCCGTCATAAAGATATTCCTCTATATCGTCGGGAACTTCTTTCTTTCGAAAAAGCTTATCGAAACTTTCTTCCGCTTGAAGTGCTGCTTGTTCGGAATAATACAGGCGAACGAGCTCTCGTGCCAAACGTCGTTTATGATCTCGTGGATTGACTCTCTGCTCTGTCAAGTCCTTTTGAATCGTCTCCAATTCTCTCGCGGGGATCTGTGTGCACAGTTGAAAATAGGGGTAAATCTGCTCATCCGGAATCGATAATGTTTTTCCGTAAATCTCGTCCGCGGATTCATTGATACCAATGTAATTATGCAGCGACTTGGACATCTTTTCGACACCGTCCGTTCCTACGAGCAGCGGCAGCATCATACAAACCTGTGGTTCCTGACCATAGTTTTCCTGAATCGTCCGTCCCAATAGCAGGTTAAATTTTTGATCTGTGCCGCCGAGTTCGACGTCTGCTTTCAACGCGACAGAATCGTATGCTTGCATCAACGGATAAAGAAATTCCAATACCGCAATGGGTGTTTGTGATTTGAAACGTTTTTCAAAATCATCCCGCTCCAGCATTCGAGCGACCGTGTAGTAGCTCGTCAGTGCAAGGATGTCGTAACTCGTCAGGCTTCCGAGCCATTCGCTGTTGAAGCGAACTTGAGTCTTCTTGGGATCCAGAATTTTGAAAACTTGCATCCGATAGGTTTCGGCGTTTTGCTTTACCTCTTCGCGAGTCATGCGCGGGCGAATTTTGGAACGTCCTGATGGATCGCCAACGAGAGCGGTAAAATCGCCGATAAGAAAAACAACCGTGTGTCCCAAATCCTGAAAGTGCTTCAGCTTCCGAATTGAGACCGCATGGCCGATATGAATGTCCGGTGCGGTTGGATCGAAACCCTCTTTAACGATAAGCGGCTTATTCGTCTTTATCGAGCGCGCAACTTTTTGTTCGAGATTTTCAACGGAAATAACTTCCTCCGTACCACGGAGGATAAGATCCATTTGTTCATTTAATGGAGGAAGGGACATTGAATTATGTTTTAATGCGATAATTTTTTATTTCGCGCTGCAAATCGCGCTGCATCTGCGCTTTCTCTTTTTGAGCGCGCTTATCGTATTGGCGCTTGCCTTTTGCCAGACCCAATTCAACTTTCAAAAAGGGTCCCTTAAAATAGAGCGAAAGAGGAATTAGGGTGTGACCCTTTTCCAGCATACGCTGTTCAATACGTCGAATTTCGCGTCGTTGCAGGAGCAGCTTTCGTTTACGGCGAGGCTCATGATCCGTATAGCCGCGGTGATCATAAAGCCGAATACTCAAATTATAAAGCCAGACTTCTCCTTTTTCGACAGCGCCATAACTTTCGCGCAGGCCGATTGCCCCAGAGCGAACAGATTTTACTTCCGTCCCCAAAAGGACAATACCAGCCTCAAAGCGCTGCACAATGAAATAATTGTGGAGAGCCTTACGGTTGCGGGCAATGTGTCGAATGGTCGAGGTTTCACCCATTAGCTTGAAAAATAAGAAAAAAAACAGGTAAATGCAAACCCTACTGCTGGATTCGCAGGCTTGACTTTGACGCAGAAATTGGATATATTTAAGGTCATGCCGGAGTGGTGGAATTGGCAGACGCGCTAGATTCAGGGTCTAGTGTCCATTTATGGACGTGCGGGTTCAAGTCCCGCCTCCGGCACTCCAAAAACCCTGCTGTGATAACACGGCAGGGTTTTCTACTGCTGGACAAAACGAACTCCGTGGATTCAAGCGTTCCATTGGAGTGATAAAACGTAATACGTCCTATTTCTTGACCGGTGGGTTAGAAAACAACATCCAAGGGACTGGCGGCAATAGCGCAACTTCGCGCGGTTTCGGATCCGGATTTGGAGTTTCCGCGTATTCGAGGGCGAGCGTTGGGCAGAACTTCGCACAAGCAGGGTCGCCTTTACACAAATCGCATTTGATAATCTCGTTCAGCTTCACATCGAGTTGGATGTTCCCAAAGGGACAGGCGATGGTACACATCATGCAGCGGATGCAGCGTTCAAGATCAACTTCAATCGCTCCCGTCTGCTCATTCCGTTTCAGCGCTTCCACCGGGCAGACTTTCTGACAAGCCGCTTCTTCGCATTGCAAGCAAAGATTAACTGTGTTCTCCGTCTCAGATAAGATATAAGCGCGCACGCGAGGCTCTGCAGGCACCATCGGATTCGTGGTATGCACAAACGAGCAGGCCACTTCACAATTGCGGCATGCTGTACAACGACCGGGTGTGACAAAAAGTTGCTTTTTCACCATGAAATACTATAAATTAAAAAGTGATTCTGGCAAAGCGAGCGGCGGCTTCGCGATTTCGACAACGATCACATTTCGTGAAATAAGACATATCCAAACCGGAACGCTCGGAATAGTGTTTCAATTGCTCCGGTGTTCCAATCGCGACTCCACAATCCTCACAATACACCAACTCGAAAGTGCGTCCCCAGATTGACCGCGTTCGTTCATCCTGTGTAAATGTAATCTCACCCGTAGGACATATTGTTGCACAAGACAGACATCCGACACACGCATAGTTTTCTTCAGTCTCGTAAGGCACTGATATAATCTTATCAATACCACGACCAATCGTGGAAATAGCGCTAGCGCCGATTTTCTCGCAGATGCGAACACACAGCCCACAAAGGATACAGAGATCCGGATTTGGTCGGGGAATGAAACTTGTCTTCTCAATGCCGTACTGGCGAGAGAGATTTTGAATCAGTTCGCTTTCCGGACATCTTGCCAGCAACAAATCAAGGATACCCGCACGAACAGTGCGAACCTTTTCGTTGGCGGTCGAAACGATTAATCCCTCTTGAACCGGATACAGGCAAGCAGTTACGAGTCCCTTCCACCCTCCCCAATCGGCATGAGTGATTTCGACCACGCAAAGACGGCATCCTCCCCACGGTTCGACAGCCGGATGATGACACAGCGTCGGAATTTCGATTCCGTTGCGCTGCGCTACTTGCAGAACATATTCTCCGTTTTGAGCGGTGACGATTTTTCCGTCAATAGAAAGTTGCATGGGCCGTTCGTTTACTCTACTAAGATTGCATCGAATTTGCACACAGCAAGGCAAATGCCGCAGCGCGTGCAAATATCCGAATCGATTTTGTGAACTATATTCTTTTCCCCTTCAATCGCATCGACAGGACAGGCGCGCTTGCAGACAACGCAGCCTGTGCAGTTTTCCTCAATCACTGAATAGGTGATGAGTTCTTTACAGACGCCCGCAGGACAGCGATGTTCTTCGAGATGAGTCAAATACTCATCGCGGAAATATTTCAGTGTGGACATCACGGGATTGGGAGCGGAATTTCCCAGTGCACACAGGGACGCATTCCGCATCACCATGCAAAGTCGTTCGATGTCATCGAGAATTTCAACACCGCCTTCTCCGCGAGCGACCTTTTCAAGCATATGATGAAGTTGGCGGAGTCCCTCTCGACAGGGTACGCACTTTCCACACGATTCTTGCTGAAGGAAATGGATAAAATATTTCGCCAAATCCACCATGCAAGTGCGATTGTCCATGACGATGAGTCCGCCGGAACCCATCATGGACCCAATTTCGGTAAGCGTGTCAAAATCGACAGGCAAATCCAACGCCGATTCCGGCAAACATCCTCCGGATGGCCCGCCGGTTTGAACCGCTTTAAAAGGACGATCATCAATGATGCCGCCGCCGATGTCGAAAACGATTTCTCGGAGCGTCATTCCCATCGGAACTTCCACAAGGCCAGTATTGTTCACCTTCCCGGTCAGAGCGAAAACTTTCGTTCCTTTCGAGCGTTCAGTGCCGACTTTAGCATATTCATCCGCGCCCTTCTCGATAATCATCGGCACATTCGCCCACGTTTCTACATTATTCAGCGTGGATGGTTTGCCCCATAATCCGGACGTGACCGTATGAATATATTTCGCGCGAGGCTCACCGATTTTACCTTCCAAAGACGCCATCAATGCTGTTGATTCACCGCATACAAATGCGCCGCCGCCGCGTGAAACCTTGATATTAAAATCGAAACCGCTTCCGAAAATATTTTCTCCAAGCAGACCGAATTCACGCGCCGCCCTAATAGCGGTATTCAGATTTTTAACCGCCAAAGGATATTCATGGCGGACGTATACATATCCGTCATGGCTGCCGATAGCGTAAGCGCCGATAATCATGCCTTCGACAACGGCATGAGGATTCCCTTCCAACAAAGAACGATCCATGAAAGCGCCCGGGTCGCCTTCGTCTGCGTTACAGATAATGTATTTCGGTTCTCCGGGAGCTTTACGGCACGTTGCCCATTTCTTGCCGGTCAAAAATCCGCCGCCGCCGCGACCGCGCAGGCCGGATTTTCTCACTTCTTCGATGATTTCTTCGGGCTGCATTTTAAGAAGCGCGCGAGCGAGAGCAGCGTACCCTCCGAGAGCAATATAATCATGTATGGACGTCGGATCCATGTGCCCATTCATTCCGAAGATGAGGCGCATCTGTTTGCTGTAGAACGGGATATCCTTTTCGTGAGTCAGAACTTCTTTCGTCTGCGGGTCGCGGTAAAGAAGTTTTTCGATCAGCTCACCTTTTTGAATCGTCTGTTCAATAATCGGCTTCGCGTCCGCAGGTTTGACTTGCTGGTAGAAAATCCCTTCCGGCTGCAAAACAACCAACGGGCCGCGCTCACAAAAACCGTGGCAGCCTGTTGTTCTGATTTCTATTTTATCTTCAAGTCCGTTCTCTTTAATCGCTTCACGAAACGCCGCCGTGAGAGGTGCACAACCGCAAGCAACACATGCTGTCCCCGCACAAACCGTGATAATCGGACGGTGGTCTTGTCGCTGCTTGAGCAGTTTCTTTTTCAAGCTCGCAAGTTTTTCGGGAGATGTAAGCTTTAAATCGGTCACGACGCTTTCTCTCCCGTCGTCTTTGTTTTCTTCGGATTCAAGCTTTTGAGCAATTTGCCTAATTTATTAACCGTCATATGACCATGATAAACATCTTTAACGACAATAACAGGAGCCATCGCGCAGGTGCCGACGCAATTGACGGCCTCGAGAGTAAATTTGCCGTCCTCGGTGGTTTCTCCCTCTTCCACTCCAAGCGTTCGCTTGAATTCGTCCATAATCAGCGTACTGCCGCGAACATGACATGCCGTGCCGCAACAAACTTTAATCTCTGTCTCCCCTCGCGGCTCCATGCTGAACGCTTTGTAAAATGTTGCAACACCAAAAACTTTCGCCTTCGGTACATTCAAAGTCTTTGCGATTTCCACTAATATTTCCGGGGGAAGATAGCGGTAAGCCTCTTGCACATCCTGAAGCAGCATAATGAGACTGCTTTCTTCATGAGGATGCTTCACGAGAATGTCTTGAAGTGGAGCTTGCGGCAGAGTCATTTCGCTTTCTCCATTTCTTTCGTGGCAACTTCCGCTCCCCGCTTTAAGGCAGCGACATTGCCTTCAATGAATTTCGGCTTCTTGGCGAATTCCTGACGAATAATCGTCTCTAAAACCTCCAGCGATACGACTTTCGAACAGGCGACGTAAGCTCCCAGCGCAACCATATTCGCGCCGCGCGCATTGTCAAGCTCAATCGCGATTTGATTGCAGGGAACTAAAATTTCAGTGACATCCTTGCGTTCCGATGTAATCGGTATCAGCGAGTTGTTGATAATAATGATTCCATTCGGTTGTACAGTCGGAGCGAATTTTTCCAGCGACGGACGATTCATGACGACGAGGTGCGTCGGATTATTG
>CAZADO010000225.1:0-8130 GCA_964483885.1 uncultured Alphaproteobacteria bacterium
GATGCTGAGACATGGTTGAACAAGGGGGCGGTACTAGGCCGGCTTGGTCGCCCTGAAGAAGCCCTGAAGGCTTCTGAGAAGTCGATTGAGCTCAAACCGGATTATGCTAAGGCATGGTATAACCGCGCCTGTGCCAATGCTCTTTTGAATAAAAATCCAGAGGCAATTTCAGATTTGAAGGAAGCAATAAGACTTGACGGAAAGTACAAGGAAGTAGCTAAGAATGATAAGGATTTCGATAGTCTTTGGAATGATCCGGAATTCAAGAAATTAATTGAGTGATGATTGCGCGAGGGGTGAGGGCACCCACTCGCGGCGAAAAAATAATTTGGTAGTGCCGCACGGCAGTGCGCTTGGGTCGGCTGCAATCCACCAGTACTGGTGGACAACACCGTACATAAAAAACCATTGCGGGTGAACGACACCCACAACGGCGATGAAAATATCAACGTCACAACGGCGTGAATTATAGAATACATTTGGAGCGTTTGTGATAAAGCAATTCACAATTAATCTGAATAAGGGGGAAGGCGAGGCCGTGCTGAAGGCGCGAGTGCGGGAGCGGCGGTCGCTGATTTATCTGGCGATTATCGCGGTCGTGCTCATCGTCTTAAGCGGTTTCACATGGGTACAGCACCGGGAGCTTCGGGATATTGTCAAGTCCAAGCAGGACAAGATTACCGACATCCAGCATCAGCTCGATTCGCTCCGGCGTGAAGGCACGAAGGTTTCCAAGCAGGATATCATGGCGCTGGCGAAGCTCGAAAAAGATCGCTTCCTCTGGGCGGCAAGATTGGAAGCGCTGGCGCATGTGCTGCCGGACGGCATGGCGATTACCGGACTGAAATTCGAGCACAACCGGCTCGTCATCAAGGCCATTTCGAAAATCAAGCCGGATGAAAAGGAATTCGAGCGCGTCTCCCGGCTGATGGACATCTTGGAAACGACACCGGAATTCGCCAGCCGGTTCCGGGATATTCGTTTCACGCAATCCAAACGGCGACAAATCGAAGATCAGGAAGTGCTCGAACTCGTTATTACGTGTTTCCCACAGCAAGTTACCGTAGAAAAAAAACAGCAGCCTCGCTCTGTCGAACAATCGATTCGCGGCTAAGAAAGCGAGCCATTTACGATGAAAAAAACTCTGATAGCCCTTCTTCTTTTGGTTTTATTCGGCGGCGGCCACTATTTCTATCAGCGGCTGGTTTACGCGGAGATGCCGCGGCAGATTCGCCAGCTTGATCAGACGATCAGCCGCGAAAACGAAAAACTCATCGCCGCGCAGATTATCGCCGAAGAACTGCGGCAGGTTACGCGGCTGATTGAAGGCAATTTGGCACTGTCGCTCAGGGACAGTCTGGCTGAAGACGCGTCGATGCCGTTTATGGATTTTGTCACGGACTTGCTTCAAGAGATGGACGTGCGTCTTATTCGGATTCAACCCGGCCAGCGCGTCAATATGGCGGATTACATAAAAACGCCCTACACGCTCGACGTCGAAACATCCTATGCTAATATGGTGAATTTTTTGAATCGCCTGGAGAAGTCGGATCGATTGGTGACTGTCGAAGACTTTGAACTCTCCAATTCGGTTAAGCGCTCCGAAGAGAGCGTCAAGCGCGGCGACATTGACCGGCGACCTCTGACAATAACTATTTCCACATTAACACTGCTTAAACATCGGTAATCATCTGACACATGACTGAACGAATTCATGTTTTCTGGGGGATTCTTCTGACGCTGCTGATTTTGGCGGCGCTCTGGATTGCGATGTCGAATGTTCGCTATTCGCGGCGTATCGACCATTATAATCAGCAGGCGCGGCAAATCGGCATCGGCAGCGACGAAGAACTTTCGAGAACGGTTGCGACCCTCGAAACCGAGCTCAAAGAGCGTCTTGATTATGAGACGAATGTCGAAGGGGATCCGCTGGATCTGACCAAAGTTATCCAGTCGAAGAAATTTCTGGCGCGGTTGGGACTGCGCGAATCCCTCGAACAGCAGGGGCGCATGCGGTTATCATGCACGGTGGTCGGCCCCGGCGAGTCCGCGGTGGTAAAATTTCTGGGTCGCTCTTATGTGATTCACACAGGGGATATTTTTAACGGTTATCGGGTCGAAGCTATCGAACCTGAGCGCGTCGTGCTTCAGAAAGGCGGGGCGCAGTTGGTGTTAGTCAATGAAAAAGCGCCCCAAGGCGAGATCGAAGAACTCGGCGGCGGGCGCGCAGGTAATTTTTAAATATCCGGCATCGCCCGGGAGAACCTTTTAGTTTTGTCGCGAGGAGAGTTTATGCATAAAAGGTTGCGACGTCAAATCATTCTAAGTTTCCTTGTCAGTTTCATGCTTTTACTGCCGTGTCTGGCCGCTGCGCAAATCGAGCCAGAGATGCCCACCGGTGGATTGAAGGAAGCTGATGAAGCCCTGCAGCGAAAAGTTTCCATTGATGCTGACGATGCATTTCTGCCTTCGATTCTGTCTATTCTGGCGGACAAGAGCGGATACAATATCGTCACCGGACCCGGTGTAAACCGGGAAGAGCGTATTTCGATTCACTTGAAGGATACGCCCATCGAGCAGGCGATGAATCTGGTGGTGCGTGCCGCCGGACTTTCTTATGAACTTGTGGGGCGTTCGTTTCTTGTGGCGCCGGCAGATAAACTCAAGTCACAGGTCGGGTTGACCTCCTATGTCATCGAGTTGCAGTATTCGGATGCGGCCAATATCAAGGAGATGCTCAGAGAGTTCAACGCCAAAATCACCATAGATGTGACCGGCAACAAATTGCTCATCATCACGAGTCCCAAGACGATTTCGGATATTCTGAAAGTCGTCGAAGAAGTGGACAAACCGGCGCTGCAAATTGTACTCGAAACGCGCATTATCGAAGTGGCTGTTGAGGACGAGCAAAAACTCGGTATTGACTGGAACCGCTTGTCAACCCTTCAGACGGTTTTTGCCGAAGGGCCGGTCGATGAGCTTGGACGATTCGTCGATCCGAATCTGACCGAAGTCCTCACCGGTATTCAGGATTCTCCGCAAGGGCAGGCTCCCACACAGCTTCCCTATTACCCATTGGAATCGAGTCGTCTTGGCGCTATGACGAAACAAACGTCGGCATTCGAAGTCGCGCTGGATTGGCTGATGAAACAAAATCGCGCGGAAGTGCTTGCCAACAGCGCCGTGGCGACGATGAATAACACCATTGCGGAAATTCAGGTTATCGACGTCATTCCGTACGTTGCTCGAGCGGGAGGCCTTGGGGGGCAGGTTCAGATTGAAAAGGAACAGGTCGGTGTGAAACTGACTGTTCGCCCGAAAGTGAACACGGATGGCTATATCACAACAGAGGTTTCACCGGAACTATCCTCGATTTTTCAGTTTATCGTGTCGGGGGAATCATCGGTGCCGTGGGTGAAGCGTCGGACGTCCACAACCACGATTCGCGTGAAGGACGGCGAGACGATTGTTATCGCCGGACTCTTGGGGATTGATGCGTCCAAGACAGTGCACAAGGTACCTTTCCTTGGGGATATTCCGTTTATTGGCGGTCTTTTCCGGCATTCAGCGGATCAGACGCGCAAGACGGATCTGATTATTCAGGTGACGCCTCATATTATGGATCAAGGCTACCGTTTGAGTAAATCCAAAATGATTGAAGATTCGGAGCAGAAATACTTCCCGAAAGGGACGAAAATGGAAAAGGAATCCGAATCAGATGAGGAACATGGCGAAAAGTAATTTATTTCTATTCGTCCTCGGAATCGGGTTCATCGTAGTTTTGCTTGGGGATGATACGTTCGCTCAGAGCGCTTCACTGACGGGCATGGAACCGGGCAAAACGAAATTGGAAGCACTCCTGTTGTCCACGCCTCAGCGGTTGCCGGTAT
Source organism: uncultured Alphaproteobacteria bacterium (assembly GCA_964483885.1). Classification (GTDB taxonomy): domain Bacteria; phylum Electryoneota; class RPQS01; order RPQS01; family DYHQ01; genus JAUXGA01. The sequence continues at coordinate 3,891 of CAZADO010000225.1, forward strand.
CGGAAACCTTTTTTGAAGGGCCGGTAAATCCGGACGTTTTTGAGCTGGGCCCGGGAGATAAACTGGATATTTTTCTCTGGCGTCCGACGGTAACGCAATTGCCGGTGGACGTCAACGCTGAGGGAGAAGCAATTATTCCGGCGGTCGGGCCGGTCAAAGTATCGGGCATGTCTCTGGCGAAGGCCAAAGATGCGATAATTGCGAAGATTCACGAGCGTTTTTCGGACGCGGAAGCGACGGTTTCTCTTCGAGAAGTGCGGAAGTTCCGCGTGCATGTTTGCGGAGCCGTGACAGAGCCGGGAAGTTACCTTTTACCGGCGACCGCGCGCGTGGCTGATGCGGTCTGGATGGCAGGAGGTTTCTCACGCAGCCCACGTGCCGAATGGGATACGACATCGGTTGTTGTCGCATCGCAGCGGCGGCTTCAAGTGATTTCTTCGGGGGGTATTGAAAATGAACAGCGTGCGGATTTGCTGCTCTTCGAACGAGCCGGTCGCACGGATGCCAATCCGCTGCTGCATGACGGAGATGTGGTGCGGGTGCCGCTGAAAGAAGAAGGCACAAGTGAAGTTGGCGTTTTTGGCGGCGTATTTTCTCCGGGGCTTTTCGAATATGTGCCCGGCGACCGTATCGAAGTCTTGTTGGAGCTCGCGGGCGGTCTTCGCGCGTCGGCAAACGTCAAGGACGCATACATCATAAATGCGGATGGCAATCGGATTGATGTCGAAGATGCCGTATTGCAAGAATATGAATTCCAACCCGGCGACCGGCTTTATATCCCGATGGAACCGGAACGGAAGCGATTCGGCACGGTGACGCTGAAAGGCGAAGTGACGAAACCGGGCAGTTATCCGCTTGAAATCGGAAAAACAACTCTGAACGATATTTTAGCTCAGGCCGGCGGACCATTGCCGACAGCAGCGCTGAACAGCGCTCGTTTGGTTCGCGCACCTGATTATGATTTTCGCCAGCCGGAAAAGGGACGCCTGCTGCGTCCGCGCGACCCCGGAAACGCTATCGAGAAGCGCACGGCAGAACGAGACCTTACCGCGGCTTTAGAACGCTGGTTGGGAACGACGGTCGTCATTGATTTGCAGGAAAACAATAGCGAAGACATCCTTCTACGAGACGGTGATGTATTGGAAATTCCTGAGCAGCCGCTCGGTATTCGGGTGTTAGGGTATGTAAATCAAAATGGTGAGACCGCGTATCATCTGGGGTGGAAACTGAATGATTACCTTCGAGCGGTTGGCGGTGTTAACCGCGGCGGCTGGAAATCGAAAACACGGGTGGTCAAGGCGAGTACGGGCGCGGTGGTGCTCTATTCGTCAAAGGTGCGACTCGACCCGGGCGACATTATTTTCGTCCCACCCAAGCCGGAAGTTACCACTTGGGGTCAGATCAAAGACGGTATTGTGGTGCTATCACAAGTTGCGACGATTGCGTTTATCGTTTCAACTCTCTAATGTCTCATATCCTCCCGTTCACGGGGGGACATAGGGGGGCATAAAGATGAACGGAAAATTTCTTATTAGCGGCTTTTAGAAGAGGGGAACAAGTGCGATGTTGGAGGTAGCTATGCAGGCAACCAGAAGAGCCATTATTGTGGGGATGGCTTGTTTTCTCGTCCTTGGATTTGGATGCACTCAGAAGAAGGGTGTGACGTCCGAAGGAGGAGTCGGAGCCCAGAATGTGGGAGGAATCTACGTTGAACTTTCGCGAGAAAGTGTGGACGTGGAAGCGGGCGGCTCGGATACGGTTTCGGTGTTGATTGCGGTTTATGATAACAGTTTTGTCGGAATCGAAGGCATTCAGGTTGAGATGCGAGCGACCGGCGGCGTTGTAGGGCAGCCTGACGTTACTGATGCCAACGGACAAACGGCAACGATGTGGAATTCGGCGGGTATCTTTGGTGAATTCAATATCATCGCCATGGCGGGCGGCAAAGCGGACACAGCGATAATTGTGGTTAACAGCACCGGGACCCGTTTCGGTACATTGCTTATCAGTACTGACACGAAAGTCATCTATGCTGACCGAGGGCGCAGTTTCGCAAATATCACGGCGATACTCAAAGATCAATACGGAGAACCACAAGCGCAAGATTCCATCAAATTCTCAGCGCCGGGATACGGTACGGTGAAATCTCCGGTGTTGACAGACAGCTTCGGTGTTGCGCGTACGACGTTTAAAGATGCTTACGGCATTTCCACCTCGCCCGATTCGGCGATGGTTATCGCGCGTTATTCCAATTGGGGATTGGCCGACACGGCTTATATTGTTATTGAGCCTGAAGAACCGGTGGGTGAAGTCAATATAACGGTGCAGCCGGATGAAGGTGTCGCCGCGAAAGATTCCGCAACCGTGCGTGTCAATGTTTTTTTGGAGAACGGACTTCGCGCGCCGGATAATACGGAAGTCATGTTCCATACCGATTGCGGTGATTTTAAAAACGATACGGTTAAAACCACGAATGGCATCGCTTTCAATACGTACTATTTCTGCCCGTCACGAGGCACGGCAACGATTTATGCCAGCGTTGGAGTGGTGGTGTCGAATGAATTCACTGTGATCGTGAATCCCGGCGCGCCCAAGAACGTCAGCATTAACGCGACGCCAAATGAAGTCTATATCGGCTCACAGGAAGTGGTTTCGATAACAGCTCAGGTTAATGATACGGTGGGTAATCCGGTCTTCGAGGGAGCCCTTGTCAGTTTCTCGACTACGCACGGTTCGATTAACGAGAATGCTGCGACCGACAATGACGGTATCGCACGCGCGATACTGAATCCGGGCACGCAAGCCGGGAATGCTAAGGTGAAGGCGTTTGTCGGTGCAGCGGTTGATTCGGTGACGGTGCGCATTGTGGCGGGAACCGCCAATACGCTGGCGTTGAATGTGTCGCCGGCTTCGATTCGAGTGCGGGGGACGGGTGGAGTGGATCAGGCGCTGGTCGAAGCAACGGTTTTAGATGCCAATCAAAATCCGATACCGGATGGGAAATGGGTCACGTTCCAGATTGTCGTTGGTCCGGGAGGAGGAGTCAATATCAATGGCAGAGGCGATATCGATTCCGCTCAAACATCCAGCGGTATTGCGCGCGTGACCTTGAACGCCGGGATTTATCCGGGCATCGTTGATCTTCGCGCGTCCACTTATGTGGGAGACGAGGAAATCTTCGCGCATAAATCGAACATTTCCGTCGTCTCCGGCCCGCCGGCATCTATCAGCTTACAGCCGAAAGAAATCGGCACGGATGCGGGCGGCGGAGGGTGGCAGGTTGAAGTAGCCGCGCAGGTTCGAGATATGTACAACAATCCGGTCTCCAATAACTGGGTCGTGTTCTTTAGCGTGGAACCGGATGTCGCGGCGATTGTGTCTGATCAGGTTTATACGGGAAATCCGGATGAAAATGACGACTCGCGAGCTGGTTTCGCGTACACGCAGCTCACATGGCTGAGTTCGCATACATTCCAGCCGGTGATTATCACCGCGGAATGCCAGCCGCCTAACGGAACCGTGCGAGAAGACACCACGTTCGTGCTGCCGCTTCAGGGAGGGGAATTGAATCTTCTGTGCACACCACAGCACTGGCATTTCCTCGATGACGGCGACCCAACGCGCATTCGATGTCTGGCGACGGTTCAGGATGGCCATCATGTGCCAATAAATGGTGCGCGGGTGTTCTATTTTTCTCAGCGCGGGCATTTCTATACAGCCTCAACGGGCGGTTCACGCGCTGATGAGTACATCACGGGTACTCCACCGGCGGATGACGGTCAGGCGCTTCTTTGGCTGCGCTGCGAAATGCAGTGGGCGTTCCCGGATCCCATCACGGTGGAAACCACCTGCGAAGTACGCGTGGAACTACTTTACTATGGCGGCGTTGCGGCCGATGCCGTGATTGTGCAGTTTCAGCGCGGCTCGGGAGGGTAAATTTCGCCGAGGTGGATTCCCTGATCTGCCCGGAATGTAATAGAACTAAGACGTAAGAGAAGACAGCGAAGCTGGGAGGCGGCAACATGAAAGTCTTCAGTCTTGCTTGTGTTTTGTGGGGGATAGCGTTCTTTGGTATAACAGCATCATATGCTCAACCACCAGATAGTCTGTGGAGTCGTAGTCTTGGCCGAGGGGAGTGTCACTCCATCCGACAGACTTCAGATGAAGGCTACATCCTCGCAAGCAGGGGACAGTTGATAAAGACAGATTCAAGTGGTGATATTATTTGGTTAAACCTTTT
>CAZADO010000226.1:0-2892 GCA_964483885.1 uncultured Alphaproteobacteria bacterium
CAGAGAAACCTAAGGCATCGAGTCTCGACGAGCGATTTCCCATTCCGTGCGTTGCAGCAGTCTACGCGCCCTGGAATCTGTCGAATCCAATTCAACAGCAAGCGCGAGCAGTTCACGCGCTTTTTCAAAATTATCCCGAAGGGCATAGGCTGTTGCAATATGGGTGAGTTGGTAGGCATATTCCGGATTAAGACGCGCACCACGAATACTATAGACTTCAGCTTCATCCAATCTATCAGCCATGCGAAGTACATTCGCGTAATTTATCATGTAGCGAGGATTGTTGCTGGCTTCGACAGCGCCTTTCCATGCACGAATACGACCGTCGAGGTCTCCCGTTGATTCGTAATGAACCGCTAAATTCTCCCAGCCGTAAGCGGAGCGAGACGCATCCATATGAAGCAATGTTTCGAAGCAAGCTATCGACATCCCTTCCCCCGTCTGAACAAGGATAAACGGAATCGAGATAACACATGTAAAACCCACTACAAAAGCCAGTAATTCCGCACGAAGTGTCCCTAAATCGGTGCAAGCCATTTTCCAAGCCGCGAAAAACAGCAGCGGCCAGAGAGCCACCGCAAGCACATCCCAATCGCGAGCCATTCCAAGGTTGGGATTAAAAGCTACCACAAAGGCAACGCCGCTTATAGCCGCGACCGCAAGAAAGCCGCTTTGAATTTGCAGGATGTGTTCAACCTTTTTCGGCGCGCGAAGTACAGCGAGAATCACCATTGCAGGCAACGCGATTAACACGAACAGATTCAGAAGATCTATTACGTGTTTTAAGGAGAAGAACGCATAGCCGTCGGGAGAAAGTGAAGAGACAAGCGGCAATACCGACAACCATCCTTTCCACCCTTTCACGTGAAAGTAACCTGCAAGACCAAGCAAAGCAAAAGCCGCCAAGAACGTAAAAACGCGTTTGCGCGGAGCCGCGTCCTTCGATTTTTTTTCGTCCGACTTCCATTTATACAGGTTAAATAGTAGATAAAGCAAGGCAGGAAGCAGAATAATCGCCGTCAAATGGCAACCAACCGCCACGACAAATGCAAGAATTGTTTTCCATGGGAAACGTCGCGGCGTGAAGGATTCATCGACTCCTGCCATGAGAAAAGCTATCATGGCAAAAGAAACCCATGAATAGTGCTCGATGTAGCCAAAGAACAGCAGTATGCCTCCACCTGTGAAGAGGGTTAATAAAAATTGCGAGCGTGCTCGCGGAGTAATCCGCCGCCTCGCGAATTGTAAAACCATCAATATCGTTAACGCACCCGCTAAAATAGAAAGTGACATATAGGTGCTACGGGCTGCACTGTCAAACCATTTCTCCCGTTTCTTCAACGTTTCTTTGGCTTCTTCGGCCGATGTCGTGAAAGAATCCGTCGGTCGAAATTGGGTGACGACGCGGTAAACCATTTCGTGAAGCACGATTTCGAGCGGTTCTTTTCGACTTTTCCAGCGATCAGGTGGAGTTTCGTCGCCTCGCGCTTGAAATTCACCAATCCATGCTAATTCCTTAATCCAAAGCGGGCCATCGCCCATGAGTGGAATCGATACTCGAAATAAGAAAAAAAACGCGGCGGCAATGGCCGCCCACAAAAGTGCGCGCTGACCTGAAAGCTTTTGCAGGTGACGAAACAGCCAGCCTACAAGCCGGCTTCCTATGGGACTCCACAGCAGGGTGCTCAAAGCAGCCAAGAGCACCGCGAGCACCAGCGGCAAAAAGGCGAGATGGTGAAATCCCCAAGTACGCCATTCCGGCTGCATCCATCCGAAAAGTACAAGTCCCAGAAGCAAAAATCCCGTTACCCGCAGCACAAGCCGCAGAGAACGGGATTCAATCGTGTGAGTTGGAATCCGGGATAACGCCGCGGTTGTCGTGCGGGGCGTGGAGGCTTTAGGGCTGCGTTTGGGTTTCCTCGACATGCAATAGAGACTCGGTAACGGCAGGAATCGTGTGTGTTGATGTGCTTGAGGCTGGAGCGGCTTCAGATGCTTGGGGAAGATGTTTCAACAGGCGGCGATGTTCTGCAGTAAAAATAAAATAGTGTCCAATAGAGAGCGTATAGAAAAATGTCCAAAAGAGGGCGATGCACGCTACGGAAGACCAATATCCGGACATGACTCTGTGCGTAAGCAGTGAGCCTGTTATAAGTAATGCAATCGTAAAAATTGTTTGAGGCGCTCTCCAAATCGAAAAGTGTTCTTTTCCAACTTGCTTCGGCATCACTTCAAAAAAAGTAACCTTCTTAAGAATCCCTCGTATCACTGACATCGCGTAGATTGGAAATGTAATAGACAACAAACCCTGCAACATCACCAGATTTCGAACAGGGTATCCGCGAAGCCGCATATGAACATAAGGGAATAGCATGATGGCGGTGTAAAATGGATACACCGATAGGAATAACCATTCGGTTGGATGTGCCTCAGGTACAGCTTGCAAAGCGTACGGAGAATATAGATAAGAAGACAGGACAAGCAACATTGGCAAAGTCGCGAGCCCCGCAAGAGCTAAAGCCGTAATGTAGTAGCCCGCTGACCAAAGATAACCTGCGGCGGTTTTAAACGACACAGGCTTCGGTTTCCGAAACAGTAATGCACGTAAAACCTGCAAAGCAACGCCTGTATTGCCCACAGCCCAGCGCTTCTGCTGTTTCCAATAAGCAGAGAGTTCCACTGGACCCACACCCGCTGCATAGGCTCGGCGAACGTAAAGGGATTTCCAGCCACTCTGATGAATCAGAAAGGACGTAGCGAGATCTTCCGAAACCGTGTGTTCATCCCAGCCACCCACCTCCTCTAATGCGCTCCGCCGTATAATGAAATTTGTCCCACAACACAAGGCATGTCCCACGGCACTTTTCGCTTCTAAAATCGTATCGTAGAGCA
>CAZADO010000227.1:0-5334 GCA_964483885.1 uncultured Alphaproteobacteria bacterium
CAAATACTCGGCGTAAGTCGTTCCGCCTCCCACTTGAATGGAAGAAATCGCATAGTCTTTGCCTATCATCAGATACAGAGGACTGCCGGTTCCCTCCACCGTGATGCGGTCGTGTCCTTGGAAACTATGCTGCACCAAATCAAATGTCAGGGACATGTCGTGATGCGTGACATGCCAAGCAGCCCTGAGCGGAGCTGCAGAAAAAAACAACGCCGTCAGCCACACCAAAGCGGCGGATAAGCTTTGGCTATGATGTTTCTTTTTCTTCGGTTCCAAAATAAAAAAACCTCTCCATGAGTTTAACATAATCACTGAAGGGTTGATCCTCCGGCGTGCGTGCGCGAATACGGCTGAGAGCGTTCAGCTTCGAATCCAAATCGTCCGCGTAGTGTAACGTCAGCGCTTCGAACGTCATCGGCTTAATCGGCGACCCCATTTCGCCGCTGCCTTGATGCGAGAGAATTAGATGCAGCAACTGCCGCCGTATTTCCTCAGGGAACCCTTCCATGCGTTTGATGCGTTCTTCAACGAAAAATGCGCCTATGGCAATGTGCCCTAATAGACGCCCTTCGACAGAATAATCAATCCCAATGTGTGTTTCCAATTCAGCAACTTTGCCGATATCATGCAAAAGCGCGCCGCCAATCAGCAGCTCGCGATTTAGCGAGGTGTAGTGGTCTGCCAATAGATTGCACAAGCGCGCGACAGATAAGGTATGTTCAGCAAGTCCTCCGATATAGGCATGATGCCACAGTTTTCCCCCCGGAGCTTCCGCGAATTGCGGCCAGATGTCTTTGAAGATATCTTCCAGAAGCTGCCGCAAAGGGCTTTCCGTCAAGCTCTCGATGATTTCATGGAGCTCCTGCTCCATCTCTTCGGCAGTCCGCTCGGAGCGCGGGAGAAACGCGTATGCTTCCGGCGCTTCTTCCGGAGTGGCAACGCGAGCTCGCTGTACCTGAATGCGAGCAACACCTTGCCAGCGACCAATCGTTCCCTGCACTTTGACGACCTGCCCGACCTGCACATCCGATTGAAACTCCTCAAATCCCTCCCAAAACTGCCCTTCGATTCTTCCGGTGGAGTCCTGCAGTTCCAGCACCAAATACGGCGCACCATTGCGGCGAGTGCGCGCTTCGAGGCGAGTCAACAGATAAAAGCCAGTGACCACGTCACCGGCAGGCAATTCACGTATTTCGCTGGTAGAAAATTCGGACATCAGAAATCCACGTGGTTAGTACCGGGCACGCGGGACGCATGCCGCGGCGTGTAGGGACAAGGCCTGCCTTGTCCGCCGTTGTCACATAAAACGAAAAGGTGTTCACACTTGAAAACACCTTTTCTAATATACAAAAAATGATTTTGAAAGCAAACCGAGCTTAAAAGCGGTAGCTCAGCGTGAAAAGAAGAGTATTAAGCGTGATATCTTCCGTTAAATCGTCTGACCAGCGCTTCCACCACGAATGCACGTAACTCGCATCCAGCATCACGCTCCTATCCATGAGGACTCCGAATCCCACACCAATCGTCTTTCGGTCTTCACTCGACGCCGCGCCCTGTTCTTTGGCCGGTTCCAGTCCAAAGCCGAGCCGTGTCCGTAATCCGTAGAAAGGAATCAGATATTCCCCTCCGACGTGAAGCCCAAGCGTCGAGCGGTAGGTGTCGCGGATATAGAGATTCGCGCGCGTGCGATTATAATCGATTACCTGCCCGTCAATGACGACCTGCGCTTGTGAAGGATCGCTGCGATATTCCACTTGTGACCAATCGCGATAGTCAATATCCGCGGCTATGAGCCAGCGCCCCGGACTCAAGGAAACTCCCCATCGGAACGCCCACGGCGAGCGCATGCGATAATCCCAATAACCGGATTGTCCCGCTGCTTCCCACTCTTCTGTAGCTTTATACGTTACGGGAGATTCGAGAGCCATACCCATACGCGCCCAGCGTCCAAACCGGACAAGTCCTCCGACGGTTGCACCCCAGCCGCTAAGACTGGTGTTAATCAGACGTTCCTCAGATTCCAAAACATTGTTATACCAGTATTTTTCTTCAACCGTGAGTTCGTCGTTCCCGACCCAGTAATTAACCGCCATACCAAGCGATACATTCGGCGATACATCCACAGCTCCCGTAAAATTCCACGCGCCGAGTCGTCCGGTTTCAAGCTCACTCCACGACTGTGTCTGATTATGTACCATCGTTCCCGAATTATCCTCCCAGCTCGACCGTGAACCGAAATCCACAACCTGATTGTAGCCGAGAGCAAACGACAGCGCTCCTTGATACACCGGCACTGGAAAAACCATCCCGAGATTATTCAGGTGCGTGAAATTGCTCGATACATCCAATGGCGTGGTATGATAGCGCGTCGAATTGGAGTAGCCGGTTTGCAAGAGCGACCCTTGCAGCTCGATGCGTTTGATTTGCGCGATGCCAGCGGGATTCCAGTAGGTCGCCGCAAAAGCATCAGCGACTCCTGTATAAGCGCCCCCAAGCCCTAACGCGCGGCTGCCGGGTCCGGTGTACATGCCCAGTGTCAGAATCGGTGTATCCGGCGGGGATTGCGCAAACGATGTCAGGCATAGCGCCGGTAGAATTAGCAGTAGTATAAGCGTCCGCATGATGAATTCCTTTGCTATTTTCTCCGACCGAAGTCGCGCTGTTTGCCTTTGTCATCCTTCTTTGGTGTGTCCTTTGATGGACGAGTAGGTGTTGAAGGCGTACTTGGCGGAGCGACACGACTCGCTGGAGGAGGACTGCTCGGCGGAGGTGATACTGATGGCGGAGAGCTTCCGCTATCCCCACTATCACGCCGTCCGAAAGGTCGTTTCGACGGCGGTTCCCCCGGCGCAGCGGTTCCTCCACCGCTTCCACCCCAGTAGCCGCGGTCATAGGAGTACCACCAAGGATAACCGTAGTAATCCTCCCAGCCGTAGTAGCCAGAGTAATAGGGAGGACTGTAGTGGTAAAAATCAAAACCCCAGCGCGTTCTCGGCCGGTAACGTCCCCACGTATCCCACCGGTCGTAACGATCGTAGTAATCATTATAGCCCGGATACGTTTCGCCGAAAACATCCGTTCTCTCCAGCGTCGTGTCAATCGCCGAAGAATCGTAGCGCTCATAGAGCGTTTCGGATGACATCGTTTCGGGAGGTCCGTTAAAACCCGGACGGTAAAGCTTGGTGTAGCATCCGGTGACGAACAGCCAAACCAGAACCGCCGGAATCGCAATCAATAGTGTGCGTCGCATTATTGCCTCCTCCTTTATACAAGGAGTTTAGTCATAATCGCCTTCTGCATATGAAGGCGGTTTTCAGCTTGATCAAAAACCACGCTTTGAGGCCCATCCATGACCTCATCGGTAATTTCGCGTCCTCTTTCAGCGGGCAGACAATGCATCGCAATCGCATTCTTGTCCGCCAAAGACATTAATTCTCTGTTTAATTGAAATTTAGAAAGAAGTTGCTTCTGTTTATCGGATTTGTCTTTGTGCCCCATCGACGCCCAGACATCCGTGTAAAGAACATGTGCGCCCTTGGCGGCTTTCCTCGGATCGTGTTCGACTGAAATTTCCGAACGTCCCGCGGCTCGGGCTTTTTTCAAAATCTCCGCATTCGGCGGGGTTTCCTCTGAGGTCGCCACCACTAATTGGACGCTCAAAAGAGACGAAAGGTTTAGCCAAGAATTTGCGACATTGTTGCCATCGCCCAAATAAACCACTTTAATATCTTCCACCCGCCCGAGCTTCTCCTGCACAGTAAAGATATCGGACATCACCTGACAAGGATGAAGCAAGTCCGTAAGTCCGTTAATTACAGGCACATCAGCATGTTTCGCCAATTGGACGACATCGTCATGCGAAAAGGTGCGAATCTCTATCATCCCGAGATACCGTGACAACACTTTTGCGGCATCGTAAATCGACTCGCGCACGCCCAGTTTAATTTCCTGATCGGTGATGTAAATCGGATTGCCGCCAAGCTGCGACACCCCGACTTCAAAAGAAATCCGAGTCCGAAGGCTCGGCTTGTGAAAGATCAGTCCAACCGATTTGCCCGCCAGTGGCTGCGGGGCAGCTTTATCGTGCTGCAACTCTTTTAACTCTTTGGCAAGTGCCAAAGTTTCAAAGATTTCCTCACGGGAAAAGTCCGTAATCGCTACATAATCTCGTTTCATGTGTCTCTCTTCCGCTTCTATTAATTTGATTCGATACGATTGATTGTATAGGCAAGCGCGATGAAAAATAGTCCTACCACTTTACTTGATACTTGGGAATGCATATTTGTTCCGTTTACCCCCCCTGAAGGCGCTTCCATACTTCATATGCGTCTAATTCCATCCTAACATGCGCAATGCAAACAGCCATAACCGCAAAGTCATCTAAATACCCGATTTCGGATATCTGATCTGGAATCAGATCAATCGGATTCAGGACGTAAGATAAAGCGTAAACGATGACGGATATTGATTCACGAGAAATCGTTGTATATTGCTTCTCGAAATAATCTTTGATTAGGGAATTCATCGTCACGAAATCTGCTGAAAAATGTCCTAAAGGGCCATCGGATTCGAATTTTTTGAGGATTTTGCTCTCTTTGCTAATAATCTTTTCGATATCAGCATCCGTGATTTTTCTCGCGCCTTCAACAAGAAATGTCCGATCGATTTTTTCGATCTGCTCCTTAGCAAAAAGTCTTTTTTTATTCATTTGAAAGATTCCTTAATTTCATTGATGTTTTCGCAAAGATGAATCTAATTCCCTTGCCGCTGCAAATACCTTTCAATCCTCCCGCACGCCTCCTTTATCGTCTCCTCCGAAGCGGCGAAGCTCAGGCGAATCGCTAAATCGTCACCGAAGACAGCGCCCGGCACAGTTGCGACGTATTCCTCTTCCAAAAGCTTCGTCGAAACCGCCAGCGAACCGGGATAAGGTTTGCCAGCTTGTTTCCACACGCCATTGATGCGCGGAAAAACATAAAACGCGCCTTCAGGTTTCGGGGTTTTCGCATTCGGCCACTTTTCGACAAGCGCATACATCAAATCGCGCCGCGTCTGAAAAACCTCGCGCATGTGCTCGCGGTCGCGCTGGTCATTCGAAACCGCTTCAACCGCCGCGTGCTGCGAAATCGCGCTGGGCGAAGAGGTCATCTGCGATTGCAATTTCGCCGCCGCCGCAACGATTTCCTTTGGGCCAGCACCATAACCGAGTCGCCAGCCGGTCATCGCGTAACTTTTCGAACAACTGCTGACGTAAAGCGTTCTGTCATAGAGCTCCGGCAAATGTGCGGGAGATGCCTGCGTGCGTCCGTCATAGAGCAGATGCTCATAGACTTC
>CAZADO010000228.1:0-4876 GCA_964483885.1 uncultured Alphaproteobacteria bacterium
CTCTAAGACTGATGGTGTCTAAGAGAAAAACTTTCAGCAGGTCTTCCTGAAACTCCGTTGAAAGCCCGCTTCCCTCTTCCTCAGATACATGTTTTTCAAAAAGGTAGTCGAGGTAATCGGAAATCATTTCATGTACCAGAGGCTCAGGGTCCTTTCCCTGAAGCGCAACATTCCGGCGCGCGTAAACGACCGTGCGCTGCTGGTTCATCACACCATCATAGTCAAGCAAGTGCTTTCGAATCCCGAAATTGTACGCTTCAACGCGCTTTTGAGCATTGCCGATGGAGCGCGTAATCATCCGATGCGTGATAACTTCTCCCTCTTCGATGCCTAAACGATCCATGATAGATGCGATGCGATCCGAGCCGAAGAGGCGCATTAAATCATCTTCGAGTGACAAAAAGAATCGGCTGTATCCCGGATCACCTTGACGTCCCGCACGACCTCGAAGCTGGCGGTCAATGCGCCGCGCTTCATGGCGTTCGGTTCCAACGATATGCAGTCCGCCCTCGGCTTTTGTTTTATCGCCTTCCTCTCCATTCCAGTGAACCACGCCTTCGCCGAGTTTGATATCTGTTCCGCGCCCCGCCATGTTCGTGGCGATGGTGATGGTACCGGGCTGCCCGGCCTGCGTCACGACATCGGCTTCTCGCTCGTGGTGTTTGGCATTGAGCACATTGTGAGGAATGTTTCGCCGTTTGAGCATGCGCGAAAGCACTTCGGATGTATCCACAGACGCCGTTCCGACGAGAACCGGTTGGCGTGCCTGATGAAGCTCGGCGATTTCATCGATGACAGCGTTGTATTTCTCTCGCTTCGTGCGGAAAATAACGTCATTGTCATCGACACGACGAACATCATCATTCGTCGGAATCACGACGACTTCGAGTTTGTAGATATCGTAGAATTCCTGCTCTTCGGTTTCGGCGGTACCTGTCATTCCGGCCAATTTTTCATAGAGGCGGAAATAATTCTGGAGCGTAATCGTGGCGATGGTCTGCGTTTCACGTTCGATGGTCACGCCTTCTTTGGCTTCAATGGCCTGATGGAGCCCGTCCGAATAGCGACGTCCGTGCATGAGACGACCCGTGAATTCGTCCACGATAATAATCTTACCGTCTTCAATGACGTATTCGACATCTTTTTCATAGAGGGAATAAGCACGCAGAAGCTGGGAAACATTTTGGATGCGTTCACTGCGGTGTAGATAAAGCTCCTGAATTTTCTCGCGGGCTTCCGTTTTCTGTTCGATAGACAGGGTGGCGTCATTTTCGATGCGAGCGAATTCATCAGGCAAATCCGGCAAAACGAATAAATCGGGATCTCCCCCGGATTGCTTCGTGAGAATTTCGCGGCCTTTTTCGGTCAAGTCAACGCCATGGGTTCTTTCATCGATGGAAAAGTAGAGCTCTTCATCCAGCTCGTGCATTTTTTTGTCGCGGATATAGTCGTTTTCCACGCGCTGCATGAAGCGTTTTGTGCCGGTTTCGCCCAAGATTCGGACAAGGCGTTTGTGCTTGGGCTGTCCGCGGTGACACAGGAGGAGTTTTTTACCGACTTCATAATCCTCGAAGGCGTCGTCGTCTTCCAAGCGCTTTTCGACTTCCGAAATAATGGATGTGACGAAATTGCGCTGCAAACGCACCAGATGATCCACCAGCGTTTTCATTTCCTGATAGCGATGCGTGGAGCGCGCGACGGGTCCGGAAATAATCAGCGGCGTTCTCGCTTCATCAATCAGGACTGAATCGACCTCGTCCACGATGGCATAGTGATGCCCGCGCTGTACGACTTCCTCCATTGTGAGCGCCATGTTATCGCGCAGGTAATCGAAGCCGAATTCGCTGTTAGTGCCGTAAGTGATATCCGCCTGATAATGCTTCTTGCGTTCGACGGGCGACATATCCGAAATGATACGTCCGACGGTAATACCGAGGAATTCGAAAACCTGTCCCATCCATTCCGAGTCACGCTGAGCCAGATAATCATTCACCGTAACCAGATGACAGCCTTTGCCTGTAAGTGCGTTCAGATAGAGCGGCATCGTTGCCACGAGTGTTTTACCTTCGCCCGTGGCCATCTCGGCGATTTTTCCCTGATGCAGAATTATACCGCCGATGAGCTGAACATCATAAGGCACCATGTCCCATGTTGTTTTGTGCCCGCGCAAATCAAACTCTTTGCCTGTAAGGCGGCGGCAAGCGTTTTTCACCAGCGCGAACGCTTCCGGCAGCAGGTCATCGAGGGTTTCTCCAGCGGCGAGTCTGTCGCGGAATTCCTGCGTCTTCTTCGGCAAATCAGCGTCGGTAAGCGTCTGCTGGTACTCTTCTTCGATGTCGTTTATTTGCCGGATAATCGGCCAGAGACCCTTGACGGCGCGGTCGTATTTTGAACCGAAGATTTTTGTGAGGAAATCAAACATGTATTGATGTTATCTTTTGCGGCGGTGACGATTTCATTACTAAACAGGGTCGGCTGCAAGCAGCCAACACCGCGATAAATAGTGCAAGCATCTTCATGCGCGAGGGGTGAGGGCACCTACTCGCGGCGGAGTAATTTATTTCGGACTAGGCAACACGCTCCCGCGTGTTGCGGAGATTTCTACATTCCTAATTGCAGACGTTGGGCTAAAAATTCTGGGAGACCGGCCTGACGGATTTTTGCGGCGGCGCTCTCCACAGGATAAACGTCACGAATCCACTGGAAAGTTCCCGAGTCGGTTTCATAGAGACCGCAGCAAAAACGCGGGTCGCCGTCGCGGGGCTGACCGACGGAGCCGATGTTAATAATTCGTTTGCCGGTTTTATCATCTTTGAATTCCATCGGAATATGCGAATGACCGATGAACGCAATGTCCGTATCCATGACGTTAAAATGCGCCTGCGCTTCTTTCGGAGAAAAGATGTAGTCCCAGTTGTCCGGTTCCAGCGGCGTCGAATGAACCAGCAACATTCCATCCAACGTCTGCGAAATCGGCGCATCTTTGAGATACGCCATGTTTTCTTCTTTGATAATGCGCAGTGTCCAAACAATCGCTTCCTGCGCATAGCTGTTGAAATACTGGATACCGGTGTGGCGGGTGAGCGCGGCGTCATGGTTGCCTAAAACAATTGCCTGACATGTTTGCCGCACGCGTTCGACGCATTCGTTGGGATTGGCGCCATAACCCACGATATCCCCCAAGCAATAGAGCTTATCAGGCTTGTGTTTCTCCAGCGCCCGGAGTGCGTTTTCAAGCGCTTCTATGTTACCATGAATATCCGAGATAAAACCGATTCGCATTTTACAGGTCTCCACAGCTCATCCACTTCACGGTTTGACAGCCTTCTGTCCGAGATCCGCGCCGACAGCGTCCAGAATCCCGTTGACAAAACGACCGCTCTGCGCGGTGGAATATTTTTTAGCGAGTTCAATCGCCTCGTTAATGGACACTTTCATAGGGATGTCATCAAAGAAAATGAATTCACAAATTGCCATCCGCAGAATAAGATGGTCGAGGATGGCGATGCGCGTCAAATCCCATTTCTCGGCTCTGCGTTTAATGTGGCTGTCGAGATCCTGTTCATGCTCGACGGTGCGCTCCGCGAGCCGGAGCGCAAATTGAAGGTTGGCATCGACGGGAGCTTTCCCCAACCAATCCTCATAAATCGCCGCGATGGGATTGTCGGAGAAATGCTGTGCATAGAGAAATCGAAGTGCCCACTCGCGCGCTGCATGACGGGATTTCATCAGGTTTTGACCATTATAGATGCGTTAACCAACCATATTTATCCGGACGTTTGCCATCCACGACTTCAAAGAAAGCCTTTTGAAGGCTGAGTGTAATCGGTCCGGGCTTTCCCTCGCCCACCGGGATATGATCCACAGAGCGAATCGGTGTTACTTCCGCCGCACTGCCGGTGAAGAAGACTTCATCGGCGATGTATAGCATTTCACGTGGAATAATTTGCTCACGGATCGGAATGCCTTCGTCCTCCGCCAGCTTGATAATGCTGTCTCGTGTGATGCCGGGAAGCACACTGGCTCCAAGCGGCGGCGTAATCAGTTCTCCATTACGCACGACGAAGAGATTCTCTCCAGAGCCTTCCGAAACATACCCAGCAGCGTCGAGCGCAATCCCTTCCACAAATCCACTGGCAAGCGCTTCAAGTTTGATGAGCTGTGAGTTCATGTAATTGGCGGAACATTTCGCCAGCGCCGGCATGGTGTTGGGCGCTAAACGCGTCCATGACGATACGCATACATCAACTCCATTCGCCAGCGCTTCCGGGCCAAGATATTTCCCCCAATTCCAGACAGCAATGACGGTTTCCACCGGACATTTGCGCGGATCCACACCGAGCGAGTGATAGCCTCGAAAGACAATCGGACGGATGTAGGCTTCAGCCAGTTTATTGATTTTGACCGTCTCGATACAGGCGTTGAAAACGTCTTCCTGCTTAAAGGGAATGGTCATACGGTAAATTTTGGCCGAATCGAACAAACGCCGTACGTGAGCATCCAAGCGATAGATGACGGAACCTTTGGGAGTGTTATAACACCGGATCCCTTCAAAGACGCCGGATCCATAATGAACGACGTGCGAACAAACGTGAATGGTCGCATCCTTCCACGGAACGAACTTGCCGCTGAACCAGATTTTTAAGTTGTCATCAAAAACGGACATAGAAACCTCCGGTTTTTTCTACGCGAACATCGACGCTGATGAAGCGCGGGATTTATTTCTATTTTTGTGAAGGCTTGGCAAAAACGGGCGCACACATGGGTACACCCCTACGAACTTTTAATCTTTAAGGATTGAGCGGGCGATGACGAAGCGCTGGATTTCAGAGGTGCCTTCGTAGATTTCCGTGACTTTCGCATCGCGCAGGTAACG
>CAZADO010000229.1:0-2822 GCA_964483885.1 uncultured Alphaproteobacteria bacterium
CCAGTAGCGAAGCTTAGCTCCGGTGATATTGGCCACAAGCTGCCACGGAACGAGGTTAGCATGATGTTCCATCGGCGTCAGTACGATGACGTCCCCGCGTTTCAAAAATTTATACCCATAAGAATGACACACGAGGTTAATCGATTCGGTCGTGCCGCGTGTGAAAACCACCGTTTGCTTTGACGGAGCTCCGATGAACGACGCCACTCTTTCTCGCGCAGCTTCGTAGCGATCCGTCGCCTGTTCGCCAAGCGAATGAATGCCGCGGTGAACATTCGCGTTGTGCGACTGACAGAAAAGGCAGTAAGCGGCGAGAACCTGTGATGGTCGCTGTGATGTGGCGGCACTGTCCAGATAAATCAGTGGCGTGCCTCGCACCATTGTTTTCAGAATCGGAAAATCTTCCCGCAGCTTTTCCGCTTTTTCTTCTGTTGGATTTTTTGGCATAGCTTTTCTCATTAAATTCCGGTGGAATCTCCACCGACGATTTGCAACGCAACCGCGCGCCATCTCTCCGCGATAGCTTCTACTGGTATGCGACGAATAACTTCTTCCGCGAAACCCACTGCAATGGTCGCGAGAGCCTGCGAGCGATTCAAACCCCGTGTCATCAGATAGAACAGCATATCATCATCCGCTGTTCCCATCGTCGCTCCATGCGAACAATGTACATCATCCGGGAGAATTTCAAGTCGCGGGATAGCGTCAGCGCGCACATCGCTGCTGAGCAGCAGATTGCGGCATGCTTGATAAGCTTCTGTATGTTGCGCAGCCCGTTCTACACGAATCATTCCCTGAAAAATGGAACGCGATTCCTCGGAGAGAAGAGATTTGTACAGCAGATTGCTTTGAGTACGCGGCTGCTTGTGATGCTGAAGCGTTCGTGTTTCCGCTCGTCGCGTACCGCCTCCGCAAAAAAGTCCATATAGTGAACACTCCGCTCCGGACTTATCCAACTCAAGTTCTAACTTTGAAGCATTCCAAACGGAGCCAGTTGTCAAATGTCCCCAGTTGAGGACGGCATTTTCACCAAGTTGTGCATGAGCTCTTCGGTAGAAATGAGTATCGAATGCAAATTCATCTTCCTGTAAGAAATGCAGTCGGGCTCCGTCCTCCAAGATGATTTCGATACGCCCGATAACAGCGCTTGTGTCTGCGGCTTCACTTTCCCAGCGACTGCAAACAACAGCATCGGCTCCGCTTTCAACGAAGAGAACGGATGTGAACGCTGCGGAATCTGAAACTTGTTGGACAATTTGCACAGGTTCGCGGTTATCGGTGGTGATTCGATACGCAGCGACGGAACCCTGCATCGCGTGGTGCAGATGCAAGAATTTTGCATCGAGTCTATTGTCAGCGACCACTAAAAGCGTTCGAAGAGTTTCCGCGTCCAGTGCGGGTAGCGTCACATTAATATTGTGTTCGGTATTTACTGGCGTAGCTATATGAGCATCTCGCACAACGGCCGCTTCGGCTTTTTCCCACGGGAACGCTTCCGGATTCGTATAGCGCCAATCCTCCGTTTTCTTCTTCGGAATCCGAGTGCTATTGGCGGCTTCGAGCGAGGCCATGTTGTCCTGAGGTGTCCAGAGTATCTGCGGCGTTGTCCGTTTGGGTGTCAAGATTTCTTTAGCCAACAGAACCCTCCATCTGCAATTCAATCAGACGGTTCATTTCGATAGCGTATTCCATCGGCAATTCTTTAACGACGGGTTCGATAAATCCTCGAACGATAAGTGCGGTCGCTTCGGATTCCGATAAGCCTCGTGACATTAAATAAAAGAGCTGCTCATCGCCGATTTTGGAAACGGTTGCTTCATGCCCCAGTGAGATATCGTCTTCCCGGACATCCATATAGGGATACGTGTCCGTTTGGGAATTCTCATCAAGCAGTAGCGCATCACAGCGAACATTCGCTTTGGAACCTGTCGCTTTCGGAGAAACTCGCAGGAGGCCGCGGTAGCTTGTCCGTCCCCCTGCGCGCGAGATGGATTTCGAAACGACAACCGATGTTGTGTTCGGAGCCATGTGAAAAACTTTCGTTCCTGCTTCGATGTGCTGACCTTTACCGGCGTACGCGACACTTAAAATATCCGCTCGCGCTCCTTTTCCTTTGAGGAAAACGGAGGGGTATTTCATCGTGACTTTCGAGCCGAGATTGCAGTCAATCCATTCGACAATGGCGTCTTCTTCGGCGAAAGCTCTCTTCGTGACGAGATTATAAACATTGCGCGACCAATTCTGAATCGTCGTGTAGCGCATCCTCGCGCCTTTCATTGCGATAATCTCGACGACCGCCGCATGAAGACTATCCGAACTGTAAACCGGAGCCGTGCATCCTTCGACATATTGCACGTTCGAGCCTTCATCGGCGATAATCAGTGTGCGCTCGAACTGGCCGATATTTTTAGCGTTGATGCGGAAGTACGCCTGTAGAGGAATCGTCACATGCACGCCCGGAGGAATGTAGATAAAACTGCCGCCCGACCAAACCGCGCTGTTCAAAGCGGATAGCTTGTTATCGCCCGGCGGTACAACCGTGGCGAAGTACTTTCTGAAAAGATCCGGATGCTCGCGCAAGGCGGAATCCGTGTCCAGAAAAATAACTCCGAGATCATCCCATTTCTTTTGCAGAGAATGATAAACGACTTCCGACTCGTACTGAGCGCCTAGACCCGCCAAAAATTTCTTTTCCGTTTCTGGGATACCCAGTTTGTCAAACGTGTTTTTGATGTCTTCCGGTACATCATCCCAACTGTGTTCCGGTGGTCGGTCGGTAGGGCGGACGTAATAGAAAATGTCATCGAAGTGCACACCAGAGA
>CAZADO010000230.1:0-2544 GCA_964483885.1 uncultured Alphaproteobacteria bacterium
ATCAGAAACGCGAGCGCCGCTACCAGAAAACTTGCGTACTGGAGTTTGGTAACTGAGACCGTGCCATAGTCCATCGATTTCGATATGTCGAGCAGCAAATACGTTTTTAAATTGGTCTCTTCTTCAAACTCCTTCACGTAAAACCGGTCGGTCTTTCCGAAAACTTTCCAGTCCACGTTCTTGAGAGGATCACCCGGCATATAGGGACGGTGTTCAGCGAACTCCACCGAGAAGCCATGATAGGGCGACTGATGCAGACCCGCGACAAATCCTTCCACGACCATGCGCGCTCGAAGCTGCATATTCTTCAGTCGTGATACGACGTCCGGTTTTAAGTATTCGCGTGTAGAAGCCATTCGCTGAAGATACCTGTTCTTTAAGACTGTTTCATCTCAAGGAGTCGATGGACAATTTCCGGAGCCGAAATACCATCGGCTTCCGCGTTGAAGTTTGTGACGAGACGATGGCGGAGAACCGGCAACGCGACGTGGCGCACATCTTCGATTTCCGGTGTGGGGCGACCGTCGAGCGCCGCGTTCGTTTTCGCGCCCAGAATCAAGTATTGAGAAGCGCGCGGCCCGCAGCCCCAAGCGATATAATCCTTGATAAAACTCGGCGCGTCATCCGATTTCGGACGAGTCCGTCGCACGAGTTCCACCGCGAATTTAATCACGTTGTCCGCCACAGGAATCCGCCGCACCAGAGCCTGCAAGTCAATAATCTCTTGACCACTGAGTACTTTTTCGGTGGGAACAGCATAGCGGCTTGTCGTTGTTCGCACAATTTCATTTTCTTCATCCGATGACGGATAGTCCACCCAGAGATTGAACATAAAACGGTCAAGCTGCGCTTCAGGAAGCGGGTACGTTCCTTCCTGCTCAATCGGATTCTGCGTTGCCAAAACGAAGAAAGGCTCCTCCAGTGTATACGTCGTTCCCGCCGCTGAAACTTCATGCTCCTGCATAGCTTGCAGAAGCGCCGCTTGCGTTTTGGGCGGGGTCCGGTTCACTTCATCGGCCAGAACGATATTGGCAAATATCGGCCCTTCAATAAATTTAAACGTACGTTTTCCCGTTGCACGATCTTCTTCGACAATTTCCGTACCCGTGATGTCGGAAGGCATTAAATCCGGCGTAAATTGAATTCGGCTGAATTTCAAATCGAGTACTTGCGCCAGAGTCGAAATCAAAAGCGTTTTTGCAAGACCGGGCACTCCGACCAACAAGCAATGCCCGCGCGCCAAAAGGGAGACTAATAATTCGTGAACGACTTTGTCCTGCCCAACAATTACTTTACCGATTTCTTCTCTCAGTTTTCCGTGGGCGGTTTTCAGTGAGCGAAGGATTTCCAAATCAGAAGGGGAAGCGTTTGACATCAGAGCTCCAAATTTCCGGATAGAACTTGATTTTCGAAAAACATCTGTCTATATTGATGAAAGATTCTTTTGAGTAAAAAAATGAGCAATCTTAGAGATTTAACGCTCGGCGAACTGGAAAGTTTCCTGACCGGTATGGGACAGCCTGCCTATCGTGCGCGGCAGATTTATCGCTGGGTATTTGCGGCGAAAGCGCGTCGTTTGGATGATATGACCGACCTGCCTCAAAACTTGCGGAGGGAACTGTCCCAAACGTTTCAAATCGACATTCCCCGTATCGCACACCTTTCGCCTCATGCGCCGGATGGGACGAGGAAATATCTCTTTGAATTTCAAACCGGCGACCAAGTCGAAGCGGTTTATCTTCCAAGCGGTACCAGCGCGACGGTTTGTATTTCCACGCAGGTCGGATGCACTCTGAACTGCGAATTCTGTGCGACTGGTCAGATGGGTTTCTCGCGGAATCTCTCTGCGGGAGAGATGATCAGTCAGGTTTTCGAAATCGAGAAAGAAGAAGAAACAAAAATCAGGAATGTCGTCCTGATGGGAATGGGCGAACCGTTTTATAATTATGATGCGGTTATAAAGGCCCTGAATCTCTTCACGGATTCGAAAGGGTTAGGCTTGTCCGCGCGGCGTCTGACCGTTTCGACCATCGGCATTATTCCCGCCATCGAAAGAATTACGCGTGAAGGCATGAAAGCGAAACTTGCGATTTCCCTTCATGCAACGAACGACCGCCAACGCTCTCGAATTATACCTATCAATAAAACGTATCCACTGGAACCGCTGATGAAAGCGCTGCGGTCGTACGCGCACGTGACGCGCTACCCCATCACGTTCGAATACATCCTTATCAAAGATCTGAATGACAGACCGGAAGATGCGGAGGCGCTGCCACTGCTGGTGCGGAACATTCCGGCCAAGATTAACCTTTTAAGCCTCCACCCTACCGGCAGTACATGGCTGCCTTCTCCTCAAGACAGAGTCGCTGCCTTTCAACAAAAACTGCGCGCCGCGGGATTAAACGCCACGCTTCGCACCAGTCGTGGCTTGGAATGCAATGCCGCCTGCGGGCAACTGGCGACGCAAATCCCTTCCTCAATCAGAGCGAGTTCGACGAATCTCACGGATAACATCGAGAAGAAGCGTCCGCGCTAAAGCGTAAG
>CAZADO010000231.1:0-8932 GCA_964483885.1 uncultured Alphaproteobacteria bacterium
GTCCAACCGAGCAGCGGCGACGCTCCGCCGATTTTACGATAACGCTCAGCAACCTTATCGGAACGACGACGAGAAATCAACTCCGCGAGCGGCCATCGCAACCATGCTGGAAGCGATAGAATCGCCGGGTCGCGGAAAATCTCCCGCAGGTAGGGGCGCACTTGTTCGAGACGCGAAGGACCGCCCATATTGACTAGTAGGAGAGACTCTTTCATCGTCTTCGAATCGTCCTATACTGTTCGCGAAAACGTGGTTGCACTTTGTTCCGGCAAATAGCGATCAAAAGGCATCGCAAGGTTTCTCAAGAATAATTGTCCCAGCGGCGTTATCGAATATCCTTCATTCCGGGGAAGAATCAATCCGTCTTTCTCGTAGGACTTCAAAGCATCGAAAGCTGTTTTGATTTTTTCTAAAAAACCGTTGTCGCTTCTGTCGATTTGCTCGGGAATTTCAATTTCCAGATTGCACATTAGATGATTGATAATCTGCTTGCGGACGAGGTCTTCCTCATCAAGCGAATATCCGCGTTGAAACGCCCAATGTTCATGGGAGATTTTCTCCACGTACGCTTCCGGTGGTGTGACGTTCTGCACAAACAAATCATGGAATTCGCTGATTCCCGAACATCCGATTCCGAGAAGCTCCATTCCCCGGTTCGTCGTATAACCCATGAAATTGCGCCAAATGTGACTCTCGCGCCTTGCAATCGACAATTCATCATCCGGCAAAGCAAAATGATCCATGCCGATTGCTTCGTAGCCATGCGTCGTGAAAAAATGGTTGGCGTCGAGTAACATGCCGAGTCTATCGCGCGGTGTTGGAAGGTCATTCGGATTAATCGCGCCCTGATGTTTGAAACGCGACGGCAAATGAGCATAACCGAAGCAGGCGAGGCGGTCAGGCTTGAGTGTTTCCACGGTTTCAAGCGTTGTCAGCCAGCTTGTTCGAGTTTGACGAGGTAAACCGTACATCAAATCGATATTAACGCCTGTAAAACCCGCGCTCCTTGCGCGCTGAATAAATTCGTTCATTTGTTCATAGGTATAAACTCGCTGCACCGCTTCTTGAACATCTTTGTCGAAATCTTGTAGTCCTGCGGAAATCCGGCGAAAACCACGTTCCGATAACATCGCAAGGTGTTCATCCGTTGTCACGCGAGGATCGACTTCAATCGAACGTTCGGCGTTTTCGATTCCGGGGATGTGTTCGATGAAGGCATCGATAATTCGAGCCAATACCGGCGGCGGTAGATGCGTCGGTGTTCCTCCGCCAAAGTGTAGTTGCCCATGCTTCACATTCGGAGACAAATGCTCGGCGATATGCTCGATTTCCTCGATGACAGCTTCCGCATATTGAAGCATGCGATTTGCATCATGAGAGATGTAAGAATTGCAGCCGCAGTAAAGGCATCGTTTTCGGCAAAACGGGATGTGAATGTAAGCGGCTATCGGCTGGTTGTTAGCCCCAAGATGACGCAGCGCCTGAATAAATCTTGCTTCATCATCGAACTCCGTCCAGACAGGAACCGTCGGATAGGATGTATAGCGTGGCCCGCGAACATCCAACCGTTCTACTAATTCCATAATATGTTCTTCGGGAATATCTCGCAAGAGTGGCGCGTTCATCTTAGGCCTTTCGTATCTCATCCAACATAATTTCGACGGAAGAAATTGGTGTCATGGGAAGAATGCCATGACCGAGATTAAAAATATGCCCCCCTTTTTCTCGTCCGGCAACTACAATTTGGCGCGTCTCTCGCCGGATGGTCGCTTCATCCGCAAGCAAAACAGTCGGATCCAAATTCCCCTGTACAGCAACATCGTTTCCGATAATTTTTCGCGTTTCCGGAATCGGCAGTCGCCAATCCAATCCTATAACCGAGCAGCCGGTTTCTTTTATTGAATTCAACAGATGTGAACTGCCGAGCGCGAAATAGGTACTCGGAATCTTGAGCGAATTCAAATGTTGAAAAATTTGTTGCAGAACCGGCAGGTTTACATTTCGGAATTCCCTTTCAGGAAGAATGCCCGCCCATGTATCAAACACCTGAACCGCGTCAGCTCCCGCTTCCACCATCGCATGCAGATAATCCGCCATTATCGTACCGAGGAAATTCAGCAGTGAAGCGAAGGCTTCCGGCTCCGTGTACATCAGCCGTTTCGTGTTTGCGAATGGATTCGGTTTCCCTCCTTCGATCAGATACGTCGCGAGTGTGAAAGGAGCGCCGGTGAATCCGATTAACGCAACGTCCGTTGGCAATTCAGCGCGAATCATGCGGATAGCGTCTAATACAAAGCCAAGCTCTTCGCGTGGCTCGAAATTTTTTAAATTTTGAATGTCACGCGTAGAACGAACCGGATTAGCGATTTGCGGCCCGTGACCTTTCCCGAAAGAAAGATTTATACCCATAGGAACAAGCGGTACGAGAATGTCGCTGAACAGAATCGCCGCGTCAAACTTGAACCGTCGGATGGGCTGCAGCGTCACTTCGCACGCTAATTCCGGAATCGAACAGACTTCGAGGAATTCATGCTTTTTGCGCACGTCGAGATACTCAGGCAAATAACGACCGGCTTGCCTCATCATCCACACCGGCGAAATCTTAAGCGATTCCCCTCTAACTGCTTTCAGATATAGATTATTCAATTTCTTTAAACGCCCTGCTTTCTTTTTTCAATTGAAGTGCCTGCAATATCGCTTCCGCAAGTTCACCCGGTTCCGTGCCGTTGCTCACAATAGGATTGGAAACACCGCAATCCTGCAGAGCGGAGGCTGTCGTTTGACCGATGGCGACGCAAACAAAATTCCACGACTCTTTCCATGCGCGCGCGAAAGCTTTGACCGCGCTGGGAGCTGCGAACACGGCAACATCCCAAGGCTTCTGCGGATTTAATTCCGCGCGGATTTTCTCAGGTGACAGCGGTACGGTTTTATAACATACCCACGGGAATATTTCGAAACCGGCGCGTGTCAGATGTTGCTCGAATCCCGACGTCGTTTTCTTTGCGCATGGCCAGAAGACTCTCCGTGGAAATCGATTGTCATGTTGACTTGCGATTTCATCGGCTAAATCTTTTCCGTATGAAGACTCGGAAATTAGAGTTGGCGCGTGGAGTTTCTGTTCGGTTTCTTTTGCTGTTGCCGGTCCGACACCGGCAATTCGAATATTCGCAGGAAGGTTCGTTCCGGAATTCTGCAAAGCATCTGCAAATGCTTTCACCGCATTAACACTTGTGAACGCCAGCCAGCCGAATTGCGATAAATCAGGAATAGGATTATCTGTTTTCAGAAAAACTGTCTCGGTAACGGGCAGCGCAAAAGACTCTATTCCTTTCTGATGAAGGCACTGAATCAAACTGGATGCGCGGTCAGGATGCCGCGCAATATATACTCGCGCGCTCATTTATCTGCCTTCAACAGTTTCTTGTGCAGTTCCTCGGCGAGTTTATCCGGAGCTTTACCGGACACCGTTGCCCATTTCGGATTCCGTTCGTCTTCTCCCCAGAATCCGTGGACAGTCCATATTCCCTGAACGTTTTGCGCATAGACTCCAAGCGGCAGACCGCAGCCACCGCCGAACCGCGCTTGAACCAGTCGTTCGATTTTCGTTGCTGTTGCTATGGTGCCATCATGCAGCGCCGCCCGAATTTTTTCCATCCTCAAATCCCCTGCGCGCATCTGCACCGCCAGCGCTCCCTGACCTGGCGACGGAATGAATCGCGTCGGGTCTAAAGCGATGACTTCGAATTCCGACAAGTCTGATTTCAACCGTCGCACGCCGGCGGATGCCAGAAAAATCGCATCACATAAACTTTTACGCAGTTTCATAAGCCGCGTCGGAACATTGCCTCGTAAATCCACCGTCTTGATGTCTTTTCTAATCCCTTGTAACTGGCTTTTTCTGCGCACCGCGCTTGTCCCCACGGTAATTCCCAGAGCCAATGGTATTTCACCCTCACCCGGACGGAAGACATCTTTGCGAGCGATGAGCAAATCCGATGGATCTTCGCGCAAAGTAATCGCTGCGACGATTAATCCTTCCGGGGATTTGGACGGCATGTCTTTAAACGAATGCACCGCGAGATCGATTGTTTTCTGCAAAAGTGATTCTTCGATTTCTTTGGTGAAATATCCCGAGCCTTCCAGCGCCTGCAACGGGCGATCCGTGACACGATCCCCTTGTGTGCGGATAACTGAAATTTCAGGGCGTTTTCCTTCGACGCTGACTAACGCATCTGCGACGAAATTCGCCTGAACCAGCGCTAACTCACTTCCTCGCGTCCCAATAATCATGTGCTATTTGCCAAAATTTAAGCTTCTAAGAATCGAGAGATAATATACGAAAATTTAACATCTAAATTGTCATATGAATGTCAGAATGAGCCTAAATTTAGTATCTAATCCTTTGGTCAAGAAAAGCTAAATGTTTTATAATCAATATATTGTTATTCCAATGATGTCATGTATCGTTTCTTAAATCTCTATATTCATCGACCTTTCGAAAAACCTTCCAAATTTATTGCAATCGATATTAATCCGCACGTGAGAGCAGAAACTGTTGGCCGATATCATTCATAAAACACGCCCTATATTTTCATGAAATCCACAATGCCTCTGATTGAGTTGTGATCGCTTTATAATGTGCGAAAAAATATCCTTTATTTTACTGTATTTATGTAATATAAGCTGGAGATTGCGAAAAATGGTATTTTCTGGAAGTCAATTTTTATCTTGATTAAAGATAAAAAAGTTCCTATTTTATGGATAGTCAAAAATTCCGTGAATTAAGCCGAATAGAAACTCGATTATGACCAGAAAATTGAACAGGTTTTTCATTAGTTTGGGTCTATTAGGTTGGATGCTGCTTTGGGGATTCGTACCGGTTAGTTTCGCATTAGAGCTAACGCTGGAGGCGCCGTGGTGCAGTGACCTGACGTCGCCGACCCGGGTGGAGTGTGATATCACAAACCATCTGGTCTATGTCACCTGTCCGCGCTCGGGAGAGATTATCGTCTTCGATGAGACGGGAGCTGTGCTGGATAACATCGAGACATTAGCCCATCCGACAGCTATTGCGGCGGATGGTGCGGGCTATTTGTATGTAGCAGATGGACAAGCTGTACGTAAAATCGCAGATGATGGCACACCCGTGCTGGCACTGGGAGGGTCACAGACCTATTTCACTCGACCGCACGATGTGGCGATAGGGCCAGATGGCCGGATTTATGTCTCGGATGTAACGGACACGATTAAAGTTTTTGATGCATCGGGAACGCTGGTGAGGGCGTTTGGAGGATACGGCTGGTTTAACGGACGCTTGGATGATCCGGTGGCGCTGACGATTCGCACTCAAGGGGATGTCAGCGAACTGTTTGTATCGGATCAAAACAACGGACGGATTCAGGTTTTCAATGAGGATGGAACCTTCCTTCGGTCGTGGGGCGAACTCGGGAATGGAGACTACAGTCCAAGTGAGTTTCTGCGAGGATGGGGGTTGGCGATAGACGGCAATAACCGCCTTTGGGTCTTTGATGCGGTGCTAAATGCGCTTCAGGTGTTCAATGCTTCGGGGACGTTTCTGGAGATGTTCGTTTTAGATGAACCGGAGTTACGGACGGGCGTCGATATTGCCATTGATGGAGACAAGCTCTACCTGACCTCTCAGAGCCTGCATTGTGTGTTAGTCTATACGATATCCGAGGGGGAACCGGTGGTGGTGGGTTCGCTGCCATTTCATCTGACGATATGCCGGGTACCTGAGGGGATTCAGCTAAAATGGGATGATGTCGCCGATGTGGAAGGGTATCAGGTTTTCCGGTCAAGTGAACCGGACTTTTCGAAAGATAAAGATAATGTTGAGAATCTCGGCTTCGTTTCCGGCACAACGTTTCTCGACCGCGATGTATTGACATCGCTGAATCGATGCTATTACCGGGTCGAAGTCGCACCTCATTACGCGACAACGAGTAGTGGGGAGTTTCCGATAATTCCTGAAGAATGGTCGGATGAAGACCGGCGATTGTTTGCTCATCATGCACCGCACACAGTGACGTACGGCGTTCGCTGTACGAACTGCCATTTTTCGAATTTCGATTATCCGAGTCCGGTACCGACGTGGTGGTTTGGGGATCATTTGTGTAAGAGCTGTCATGTGGAGACGGGCAAAGCGCCCGCGATGCAGAACCATGCCACGTCCGGCGGGACAATGTACTGCAATGTCTGTCATGATCCGCATGAGCATCAGAGTCAGTTCAAGCAGTATTACATCCGAACGGTAATTACGACGCCGAAAAACGGGGATCAGTTAGTGGAATTCAATGATGCGACGGATTTCATTCACCGCTCGCCGTCATATGATGGTATTTGCGAAGTGTGTCACACACAGACCGCCTACCATCGCAATGACGGCAGTGGAAATCCGGGACATTATATCGGCAGAAACTGCTTAGACTGTCACTACCACATCAACGGCTTTCTCCCGGCAGGAGGTTCGTGCAATTCCTGTCATGAAAGTCCGCCGCCAACCGCAGCTCATCTTGTACACGTTGGAATGCCGGAAGCGGGAGTAGGATATGGAGATTTAAGCATTACATCCGATGCCGCTGATCCGGCGACTGCTTATAACTTCGGCTGTGGGAATTGTCACCCTGCGAGTATGTCCGGACACATGAACGGAACATTAGACGTCGAATTCTATGACACATCCCTGCCACCCTTTTCTTTGAAAGCCAAGAATCCGTCCACAGCGACTTATACTCCCGGAGGGGAGACCTTTACGGATAGTCGTGGATTCGATTATACACTGGGTACATGCAGCAATATCTATTGCCATTCATCAGGTACAGCCGCTCCTTATCGAACCTACGCGGACGCAGATTGGGGACAGGCGACTCCTTACAGTTGCGGAACTTGTCATGGAGAGCCTCCGTCGTACGAAACTCAAAGCATTGGCGGTGACGGCGCAAATTCGCATTACCAATATTATGCGTCTTGGGGATTCAATTGGGGACATATTCTGGATATTCACTGGTTCCATGATTCAACGACCGTTGCAGATAATACAAGCACCGTTCTTAATTGCAATATCTGCCATTATGCGACGACAACATCGAATCAGAATGTTGGTCTCGATTCCGGTGATGGAGATTGCTCGAATTGCCATGATGCGATGACGGATCCTCCTTTCGGAAATCGCGGAACCATCACGAATATGGCTCGGCACGTTTCAGGAGAATCTGATATCGAATTCAATCCTCTTCCTTACCGTAGCGCCGCTCAAGCGGGACCTATCCCAACAGGATGGACGCGCTACACGAATTATGATGAAACGATTTTATCCGATTATGCAACCTATGAACCCGGCACGAAAACTTGTTCGAATGTTCCCTGTCATATTCTTCAGACGAATGTGCAATGGGGCGTTGGCTATAGCTGTAACGCCTGTCATCAATATGTAGCCGGAAGAGAACATGGAGAAGAAGGTGTACGTCTGGATTCGGATGCTCAGTGCGTAGATTGCCATCCGGCGAACATTCATGCATCGCAATAAAAACAGTAAAAGCTGATTTTTCTAATAGAAAACAGGCCTTCGGAATTTCCGAAGGCCTGTTTTTTTATTCAGACTCTATCACGTGTATTATTTTTCGCGATGACATCGAACGCATAAATCCCGCGACCCATCGGCAATCAACAGCGGCGATGCAGGCCATCCGTGAAGCTGATGGCAACTCAGACATGTAAGCATATTTCCCGTTTGCGGATCGGTGACACCGTCGCCCATGGGATGAGAAACATGGTGCTGATTGGTGTGACAGCTACCGCACAACCTCATGGGTTCTCTCCTTAAATAAAATGGCTCTTCGCTGCCATGACTGGCGTGACAGGTCGCGCATGCACGACTGGCATGCGGATCTTCATCGGGTGATTGAACGCCTTTACTCAAATCATGACAACCGAGACAAAGCTGCCGTTGTGATGTTACCAGCAGGTTGACATCGTGAGATGCATGCGGGTTGTGGCAGCGTCCGCAAGAACTCGAGTCATCACCTCCGTGGGGAGAATATCGCCGAATCATGCTCGCGACTTCACTATGACAACTGCCGCAAATATCCAGAATTGTTCCTCGCAGCGGATAGCCGGAGCCGGATGATTTCGCTACATGGCACACATCACAATTTCCTTCAGCAAATGGAGCGTGAACCTCCGGCATGAGCAATGAAGGATCGTCGCTGCTGTGAGGATCATGACATGCCGAACATTTCGACGACTTGGGATCGAAACCTTTATGTTTGCTCGTGAACGTCGGAGTGGATTTGTGACATCCAAGGCAGATGGTTGCCTGATTAGCGGTGAGAAGCTGAGGTTCCGAACTCGCATGTGCCGGATGACACCGAGTGCACTGACCGCGACGAACAGGATCGTGCACAGCCGCTCGAGATTCCCATACCTTAACATCACTATGACAAGAAGCACATAGCTCCTTAAATTCAAATTTCAGAAGCTGCTTTTCACGAGACGCATGAGGATCATGGCATGCCGTGCATTTACCTTCGCTTACCGGCTTATGAATAGTTTTGCTCGTTGACCATTTCGCGGCTTCATCATGGCAGTGGATGCAAACTTCAGCTTCACGATCCTCGAGCAGACCTGCATGTTTGGAAGCGTGAGGATTGTGGCACGCACTGCACTTTCCCTCCCCAAGAGGCGCGTGGACATTCGGGAGACTGAGAATTGTCGAGAATTCACTATGACACTCCAAACACACCGTCTGCTGGTTAACTGGCGGAAGAGACGCGAGTGCAAGCGGAAGCAAACCGAAGAGAAAGAGGATTGTCAGCCATCGAAATGACCGCTGAGTCCGAGTATGCCGAATCATCTCGATCCTCCTTTCGGTGATGTTGGAACATGGCAGACTTCACAATCTCCTTCTAGG